>NZ_JYDF01000130.1:0-8429 GCF_003263525.1 Rahnella sp. NRRL B-41462
TCGCAGGGGGGAGGAGCAGGGCAAAACCCGCTCGCGGTGCAGAGTGAAACCCGACCTACATCACCAGTGCCTGACCGTCTTTGCGGGATTCAGTACCCGCCAGATAACCGCCTGCCGGATTGGTGACAATCACCTGCGCGCCACCAAACGAGTGGCCGCCGAGCGGGTCTTCCACGATCAGTTCGTGGCCCATTGCGCGCAGCGCTGCCAGCGTGTTGTGATTGAAGGTGGATTCAATCGCCACCTGACGCCCGCCGTTGATCCGCCAGCGCGGCGCATCGATGGCGGCCTGCGGATTTTGTTTATACAGCATCACGCGCAACGCCAGTTGCAGATGTCCCCTGCGCCTGCATCGGCCCCCCCATCAGGCCGAATGACATCAGCGGTTTGCCTTCGGCGTCCTGTGCAAAGGCGGGAATGATCGTATGTAGCGTGCGCTTGTTTGGTGCGACACAGTTGGCGTGCGCCGTGTCGAGCGTAAATCCGCAGCCACGGTTTTGCATACTCAGACCGGTACCAGGCACCACGACGCCGGAACCGAAGCCCATGTAGTTCGACTGAATGAAAGAGACCATCATGCCGCTGGAATCTGCCGTCGTCAGATACACGGTGCCGCCCGGACGCGGTGCGCCGTAAGTCACGTCGCTGGCTTTGCTGCGGTCAATGAGTTTTGCCCGCTCTGCCAGATAATCATCGTTCAGGAACAGTTGCGGATCGAAGAACATATGGTCGCTGTCGGTGACGTGCTGGTCCAGATCCGCCAGTGCCAGTTTCATCGCTTCAATACACAAATGCGTGGTTTCCACCGAATCCACCGGCTGGCTGCCGATATTCAGCTTGTCGAGAATGCCCAGTGCAATCAGCGTGGCGATGCCCTGACCGTTCGGCGGCAACTCATGAACCGAGCCACCGGCAAACGACTGCTGCAGGGTTTCCACCCAGTCGGCCTGGTGATTCGCCAGGTCATCCAGCGTCATTGCGCCGCCGTGGGCCTGACTGTGCGCCACTATTTTTTCCGCCAGTTCGCCGCGATAAAATGCTTCGCCTTCGGTTCTGGCGATCAGTTCAAGTGAGTCAGCCAGTGCCGGATTACGGAAGATTTCCCCGATTTTCGGCGCACGACCTTCGGGCGCGAAACACTCCATGAAGCCCGGCTGGTTATGCAGTTTTTTGACCGCGATTTCCCACAGGCGGCCAATCAGCGGCGATACCGGAAAACCGTTACGGGCATAATCAATCGCCGGTTGTGCCAGCGTGGTCAGCGGCAGGGTACCGAAGCGTTTTGCCAGCGCCACCCAGCCGGAGACTGCACCCGGCACGGTAACCGCATCCCAGCCGTAGGTCGGTACGGCATCTAACCCTTTGTCCGCGAAATACTCCGGCGTCCACGCTGCCGGTGAACGGCCTGAAGCGTTGAGTCCGTGGGCTTTTTTGCCGTCCCAGACGATCGCGAATGCGTCACTGCCTGCGCCGTTGCCGCTCGGCTCAAGGACGGTGAGTGCGATGGCAGTGGCGATAGCGGCATCGGCAGCATTACCGCCCAACATCAGCATTTTCATGCCTGCCTGAGCCGCCAGCGGCTGCGAGGCGCACACCGCATTGGCACCCATCATGGTCGGACGCAGGGTCGGATAAGCCACATTAAAATCGTAATTCTCAGACATGTATTCTTCCTTAAAAAAGCTGCAAACGGTTTATTCAGAACGCGGGTCGAGCGCATCACGCAGCCCGTCACCCAGCAAATTGAAACCCTGTACGGTGAGGAAAATCGCCAGACCGGGGAAAATTGACATCCACGGCGACTGCTCAAGGAAGCTGCGCGCGGTGTTAAGCATCGCGCCCCACGAGGCGTCCGGCGGTTGCTGGCCGAGGCCGAGAAACGACAGGCTGGCTTCGGTGATGATCGCCGAGGCAATCGCCAGCGTCGCCTGCACCAGAATGGGCGACAGCACATTCGGCAGCACATAACGCCAGAGGATCCAGCGGTCGGGCAGACCAATCGCCCGCGCCCCTTCAATGTATTCCTCGTTGCGGATACTCATCACCTGCGCACGCGTCAGGCGGGCAAAAATCGGCATAGCCGAAAGCCCGATGGCGATCATCGCATTACCCAGACTTGGGCCGAGAAAAGCACCCAGAGCAATCGCCAGCACCAGAAACGGACACGACAGCAGCGCTTCGACCACGCGGGAGATAATGCTGTCCATCCAGCCCTGCCAGAAACCGGCGATAAGCCCCAGCGGAACGCCGATCACAATGGCGATAATTACCGACACGCAACCGGCCATCAGCGAGGTACGTGCCCCCCAGAACAGGCGCGATAAAATGTCGCGGCCCAGTTCATCGGTGCCCAGCCAGTGCAGGGCGGAAGGCGCTTTGCGTACCGCCATGAAATCGGCTTTGATCGGATCAAACGGCGAAATCCACGGGGCGAGCAACGCCAGCAAGGCGAAGGTGATGACCAGCACTGCGCCAGTCACTGCGCTTTTATTGCGCAGAAATTTGCTGAGTACGCGGTTCGGCTCGCGGGCAGGGAGTGACGTTGTCACGGAAATCACAGAAACGCTCATCTCAGGCTCTCCGCATGCGTGGGTTGACCAGAACGTACAGCACGTCGGCCAGCAGGTTCATCAGCAGAAATCCGACCGCGACCACCATCACCACGCCCTGAACCACGGCGTAATCGCGGTTAAACACCGAGTCGACAATCATTTTGCCAAAGCCCGGGATGGTGAAAACCTGCTCGCTGAGCACCGCGCCGCCCAGCAGTTCGCCGAACAGTAACGTGGTGAGCGTGATGATCGGCACCAGCGCATTGCGCAGCGCGTGTTTCATGATCACCTTTTTCGGCAGCAACCCTTTGGCGCGGGCGGTGCGGATGTAATCGGCTTTCAGCACCGCAATCATCGCCGCACGGGTATGGCGCATCAGCGTGGCAGAAAGGCCGGTGCCGAGCACCGCCGCAGGCAGCAGCATGGTTTTCAGGTTTTGCAGCGGATCTTCTGAGAACGGCACGTAACCTGACGCAGGAAGCCAGTGGAGTTTCACGGAGAACAACATAATCAGCAGCACACCCAGCCAGAAATGGGGGATCGAAATCCCCGACAGCGCCAGAAAATTGGTGCCGTTATCTATCCAGGTGCCTTTGTTAACGGCCGCCAGCACGCCCATGGTGATGCCGATAATCAGCGCCACAATCATCGCCAGCAGCGACAGTTCCAGCGTCACCGGCAGTTTGCTGGCGATCAGTTGTAATACCGGTTCCTGCGTGCGCAGCGACGTACCGAAATCGCCGCGCAGCGCGTTGCCGACCCAGTGGAAATACTGGCTGGGGATCGGATCATTCAGATGATATTGCTCGCGTAACTGCGCAATCACTGCCGGATCCCGCTCCTCGCCCGCCATCGCGGTGATCGGGTCGCCCGGCAGTAATTTCTGCAATGAGAACACCATCAGCGTGACCAGAAACAACGTCGGTATGGCTGAAATCAGCCGTTTCACCACCAGTTCTAACATTGTCTTTCCTCAGGCAATTACTTGTTCAGCGCCAGACCCTGCAGCCGGATCAGCCCGTCGGCGTAAGGTACGAAACCGGTCACTTTTTTACTCATGCCGAAAATGCGCGGTTCGAAGTACAGATACACCAGCGGATCGTCGAGGTTTTCCTGCACCACAATCTGCTTGTAGAGGGCTTTACGCTTCTCCACATCGCTGGTCAGACGCGCTTCCTGCAACCACTGATCGACCTGCGGATTGCTGTATTTGCCGTCGTTCAGGCCGCCTTTGGTATTGAGGAACGAGAAGATATTGCCGTCCGGATCCGGGCGCCCTGACCAGCCGGACATGCTCATTTTGAATTCGCCGCGTTGCTGGCGATCGAGCAGCGTGGCGTATTCGGTCATTTGCAGATTCAGGTTGATGCCTGCTTCGCTGACCATCGCCTGCAATACCTGCGCAACCTGCTGAGAAGTCGGGTTGTTGGCGACCAGGAAATCAATGGTCAGCGGTGTTTTCACCCCGGCGGCGGCCAGCAGCGCTTTGGCTTTCCCGATGTCACGTTTTGGCACCGGAATGTCGGCGTGATAAGGGCTGGCAGGCGAGAAGGCCTGATTCGCCGGAGTATATTGCCCCTGGAATACCACCTGATTCAAAGCGTCGCGGTCAATCGCCAGCGACAGTGCCTGACGCACACGGGCATCTTTCGCCAGCGGCGTATTGGTATTGGCGGTGCCGTTGGCGATATTGATCGTCAGCCCCATGTAACCGAGGCCGGTGGTACTGGCCAGTTGCAGATTACTGTCGGCTTTCACCGTTGCGGTGTCGCTGGCGGCAATGCCTTCGGTGATGTCTAAATCGCCCGCACGCAGGTTGGCAAGGCGAACCGACGCATCCGGAATAGGCAGGAACACCACTTTATCGAAGTGATACGCGCCTTTGTTCCAGTAATTTTCAAAACGCTTAAGCACGATGCGGTCCTGCTGAACGCGGCTGACAAACTCGTACGGGCCGGAACAGACCGGATGCGCCGCCACATTGCCTTTGGCCGTCGCTTCCGGCGCCATCATGGTGCCCGCGCGGTCAGTCAGTTGCATCAGCAACGCGGCGTCTGCGGTTTTCAGATGGAAAACCACGGTGTACGGCGCGGTGACTTCCACGGATTCAATGGAAGAGAGCTCACTTTTGCGCAAAGAACCCGGCAGCGTCAGGTAACGTTCGATATTGTATTTCACCGACGGCGCATCAAATTTCTCGCCATCATGGAAGGTCACGCCTTCGCGCAGATGCAGGGTCAGCGTTTTGCCCTCGTCGCTGTACGCCCAGTCTTTCGCCAGACCCGGCACGATTTTAAGATGCTGATCGACATCCACCAGACGCTCACACATGGCGCTGAACACGAAACGCCCGTAATAGGTGCGCGCCGTGGCCGGATCCAGCATGTCAGGATCACTGCCAAGGCCGATGCGCAGGGTGCTTTCCGCATGGGCGAGGCCCGCAGACGTCAACAACATTAAGGCGGGAATGCAGGCAGTTAAGCGGGGTGCAAATCTCATGGTCGGGTTCCCTGGGTTGAGGTTGGAGTGGAAAGTGAAAGCCGGGACTGGCTCGCTTGTTCAAACAGCGCACGCCGTAAGGTAAAAGCGGCGGACGGCGGCGGAACCAGCACCGAGGTGCGGTCCCGTTGCAGTTCGCTCCAGCGGTGGCAGGCCACCATGCGGTTGTCACTGACGGTTTCGAGTGGCGGTTCCACCAGACGACATTCGTCGGTGGCGAACGCGCAGCGGGTATGGAAACGGCAGCCGGTGGGCATATTGGCCGGATTGGGCATATCGCCCTGTAACATCGGCACCGGACGTTTTACACCGGGTGTGAGCAGCGGCGCGGAGGCAATCAGCGCCTGGGTATACGGATGCAGCGGCTGATCAAAAATGTCATCGGTGCGGGCCAGTTCCACGATTTGCCCGAGGTACATCACCGCCACACGGTCGCTCATATGGCGGATCACTGCCAGACCGTGCGCGACGACAATCATCGTCAGACCAAACTGTTGTTTCAGGCTTTCCAGCAGATTCACCACCTGCGCCTGCACTGACACATCCAGCGCCGACACCGGTTCATCCCCCAGCAGCAGTTTCGGCGAGGACGCCAGTGCGCGGGCGATACCGATGCGCTGGCGCTGACCGCCGGAAAACTCATGCGGATAGCGGTTGCTGAATGCGGCGGGCAGGCCGACCGTGGTCATCAGTTCGCGCACTTTTTCCTGTCTGTCTGCTTTACCACTGACAATGTTGTGCAGCCACAGCGGTTCGCCGACGATTTCTTCCACGGTCATGCGCGGGTTGAGTGAGGCAAACGGATCCTGAAAGATGATTTGCAGGTCGCGGCGCAGCTTTTTCATCTGTTCAGCCGAAAACTGTTTCAGGTTTTCGCCTTCATAAAACACGTCACCGTCGGAGGCGCTGAGCAACTGCAATAACAGGCGACCCAGGGTTGACTTCCCTGAGCCGGATTCGCCGACAATCGCCAGCGTTTCGCCATGCCAGACGCGCAAAGACACACGATCCACCGCCTGCACGATTTTCGGTTTGCTGAATAGTGACGACGGCCCTTTAAAAACTTTGCTCAGCGCGGCGGCTTCCAGAATGGGGCGGGGAGTGAGGCTCATGCGCAGGCTCCTTCGGCGGACAACACGAAATAGTTTTCCAGCGGCGCAAAGAAACAGGCGACGTGGTGCGGCGACTGATTCAGGGCGCGCAATGGCGGACGCTCCTGGTGGCAGCGTTCGGTGGCGAACGGGCAGCGTGTCGAGAAGCGGCAGCCCTGCGGCATGTCTTTCGGTAACGGCACGGCACCGGGAATGGTGGACAGCGCGCCCTGACGCGGAGCCAGCGACGGCATCGACCCCATCAGCCCGATGGTGTAAGGATGCTGCGGATTATTGAAAATATCGGTCACCAGACCCTGTTCGACGATCTGCCCGGCGTACATCACCGCCACACTGTCGGCGACTTCCGCCACCACACCCAGGTCGTGGGTGATCAGCAACAATGCGCTGCCGGTTTCCTGTTGAATACGGTTGAGCAGGGCGAGGATTTGCGCCTGAATGGTGACGTCCAGCGCGGTGGTCGGTTCGTCGGCAATCAGCAACTGCGGACGGTTGATCAGCGCCATGGCAATCATCACCCGCTGGCGCATACCGCCGGAAAGCTGGTGCGGATAAGCCTCCATCCGCAATTCAGGAGCGGGGATCTGCACCTTTTTCAGGATTTCCAGCGCCTGTTCGCGGGCCGGTTTTTTGCCGACACCCTGATGACGCATGACCGCTTCGGCAAGCTGATCGCCGAGTGTCAGCGCCGGATTGAGCGACGTCATTGGCTCCTGAAAAATCATCGCCAGTTCCTGACCGCGCAGGTCGGCGTACTGACGCTCAGACAGCCCGAGCAGCGAGGTATCATTGAGCCGGATATCGCCCTGCAACACTTTAGCGCTGGCGGGCAATAACCCCATCAGCGCCAGCGACGTCACGCTTTTGCCGCAACCAGATTCGCCCACCAGCGCCAGCGTTTTTCCGGCTTCCAGTTGTAAGGAAATACCGTCGAGCACGGTCGCGGGAGAACCGGAAAATTGCACCCTCAGGTCGTTAATGTGTAACAGCGGCCTGACGGGTCCGGCGGGGTCAGTCATCAGTAAAATCCTCGTCATCATCATGCAGGGTGGAAAGAAATGCCTGTTGCAGCGCCAGAAGGTGCTCGCGCATGACTTTCGCGGCTTCTTTCGGCTGGCGTGCGGCGATGTGTTCTACGATACGTTCATGGTGATCGTCGTAACGGTTCAGGCGCTCCTGATTGCGTGCCGCGTTGCGCACCGCCAGCCAGCTCGGGTCACGGCGGATGGCGTCGACGGCATCAAACAATCCGAGCAACAACCGGTTACCCGCGGCATCGGCAATAGCGCGGTGAAAGGCGCTGTCCCACAGCTCAATCTGATCCGGATCACCGCGCGACATCGTTTTCACTTTGTCCAGTAAACGGCGCATCAGCTGGATTTGTTCCGGCGTAGCGCGCAGTGCGGCGTATTTCGCCAGCCCCGGTTCGATTTGCAGACGGGCTTCCATCACTTCCTGCAAGTTGGATTGTTTCGGTAACGCCTGCAGGCTCAGCGGCTGGGCAGGGCCATTGGGCCCGATAAACGTGCCTTTCCCCTGCTTGCGCCACACGCGACCTTCTTCTTCCAGCACATCCAGCGCCCGGCGGATTTCACGGCGGCCGACATCAAACATTTGCATCAGATCACGCTCCGCAGGCAGTGGCTGCGTCTGATCCGGATGCTGTTGTATCAGCTGGCGTAGCTGTTCCAGCGCTGAATTCGATGTGCCGTTAGAAGGGGGTAGCGCCCCGGAGTGCGTTGTCATATGTCAGTTTCCCGCTGGGAATTAAATCGTTAATCAGTCCTTTGCATTTTCTGAACCAATTTTGTAATGGTTCGTGAAAAAGTTTTGCAAACAGGAGAATTTGTTTTTAATTTCAAAAGACTAAAATTTACGCACTTTAGTCAGAGGATCGTTTTAATTTTTTATAAGATATTGATATTCATCTTATATGCACAAGTGTAGTGCGTTAAATTAATGTTAACGGATCGTAATGGTGCGTGATTTTGCGGGATGAGAAGCCGATCAAATAAATGGAATAAGTTGGCTAATGGTTCGCTATTTCGTTGCTTTACCAAAGAAGGAAAGGGTCGGGCGGGGTATTAAGGAATAATTCGCAAGCCGGAGCGGACACGGGCAGTGGTTTCGTCTGCAAGTTTGTGAGTAATGGTGAAGTTTTCGCAGGGGAGCCAGAGAATTCAGTTCAGCTCCCTCCCCTGCTGAAGGGGAGGGTTGGGGTGGGGTATTAATTGCAAATCAGATAGTTAAAGTGTACTTTGACCGG
>NZ_JYDF01000131.1:0-703 GCF_003263525.1 Rahnella sp. NRRL B-41462
GCGCGGGATCAGCGTTACTTCTCGCTGGCAACCCGCATTGCCGCTGAAATGGGCGCGAACATTATCAAAACCTACTATGTCGATGAAGGTTTCGAACGCGTCGCAGCGGGATGTCCGGTGCCGATAGTGATTGCCGGCGGTAAAAAACTGCCGGAACGCGAGGCGCTGGAAATGTGCTTCAAAGCCATCGATCAGGGCGCATCCGGTGTGGACATGGGGCGCAACATCTTCCAGTCCGAATCGCCGGTTGCCATGCTGAAAGCGGTGAAAGCAGTGGTGCATGAAAACGCCAGCGTGGCGCATGCTTATGAACTGTTCCTGAGTGAAAAGGGGTGAATCATGGAAGTGACACTGGTCGAAATTAATGTTCAGCCGGAAAAGGTGGATGAGTTCCTGGCGGTATTTCACGCTAACCATTTGGGCGCGGTGAAGGAACCGGGAAATCTCAGATTTGATGTGTTGCAGGACGAGGCGGTACCGACGCGCTTCTTTATCTACGAAGCCTATCAGGATAACGACGCTGTGCTGGCACACAAGAAAACACCGCACTATTTGAAATGCGTCGAGGCGCTGGAGGGGATTATGTCGGAGCCGAGGAAGAAGACGGTGTTTAAAGGGGTATATCCGTAAGGTAAAAACGGGTTTGCTCCACCTTTAGTGAGGACCATAGCGGAGCATTATTAGTTTTGGCTCCTCCCCCTGC
>NZ_JYDF01000132.1:0-22087 GCF_003263525.1 Rahnella sp. NRRL B-41462
TTTTTTATGCCTGAAATTCGCGTAATCCAGATGCAATAAAAAAGGCCACCTGCAACAGGGGCCTTAAGTGTTTCTTCAATAACATCCTTGCGCACGCGACCTCAGCCAGAATGAGGTGCTCTGAACACAATGTCGGTTGTTGAGTAAAAGGGATGAAGAAAATCAGGAATTAAAACAGCCCCGAGGGGCGTTTTTAGGGTCAGAATTCACCCGATGAATCAGTGTTGCTCAATGCCCTGATTGATAGCGGCAAATGGTAGTTAGGCTGGCTGGTGAAAAACGCCTGCAGGGCAACGCGTTTCTTCCTGTCGATTGAAATCTCTTCCATGGTTTTGCGGAAGATACTGTAGCGGCCACACGAAGTGCAGGTCACAGTAACAATTTTCGCCGACATATTAACCGACGTCTTATTCCTGCTTTGACATAACGGACACTCGTCTTGAGCGCTTAAAACTGTGGAACTCATAAAACCTCCGGTTTTACTTAGAGCGGGCAGTAGTCTAGCACAAAAAGGCGTCAGTTACTTAACGATAATTTAATTATCAGTGGATTTCAGCGTCAACTCAGTGTAGAGAGCGCATAAGCCGCTGATGAGAGAGTAAAGTCTTCTCCCGATTTTCTCCGCTTTCCTCATTATCATCTTGCATTACACTTAAGGTATTCATCCTGATTATGGATTTTTGCGAAGTATGACTCCTGCTCTGTACCAGCGTATTGATTGTTCAATATACAGACACATTTATATTGTTGGCGATTTGCATGGTTGCCTGAGTTTACTTAGGGAAAGGCTGGCGAAAGTGTCTTTCGATCCCCACCGCGATCTGCTGTTATCTGTGGGGGATCTTGCCGATCGCGGGCCTGACAGTGTCGGTTGTTTGCAACTGCTCAATGAATCCTGGTTTGCTTGTGTTCGCGGAAATCACGAGCAGATGGCGATTGATGCCATAAACGAAGAGAATATCCCGCGCTGGTTACGTAATGGCGGCGACTGGTTTTATGCTCTTGAACATGACAAACAAGAAGAGGCGAAAGCGCTGATTTTACAGGCTGACACGCTACCACATATTCTCGAACTGACGAACCGTGAGGGCAGGCGTATCGTAGTGGCTCATGCTGATTACCTTTCCAATGAATATGTGTTCAATAAGCTACTGGATGGTGATGAGGTTATCTGGGATCGTGATCGTGTGAATTCTGCGCTGGCGGGTCGCTTTCAACCGATAGCTGGCGCTGATGAATTTTATTTCGGTCACACGCCGGTTGAACATGCAATGCAGTTTGCCAATCAGTTTTATATTGATACGGGCGCTGTATTTGGCGGTTATCTGACGCTTATTCAGCTGCAGTAATGTCAGGCGTTACCGGGGTTTGCGGTGACTGACGGGCAACGGTATAGTGAGCGGCTGCGAACCGGGAAGGCACGGGATAACATCATGGAAAATAAGCGTGAAGACAGGATTCAGCGTCTGTTGCTGGCATTAAAAAAGACCGACAAAATTCACCTTAAAGAAGCGTCTTTACTGCTCAATGTTTCGGAAATGACTGTCCGCCGTGATCTCAGCGCAGCACCCGCACCGGTAATTTTACTCGGCGGTTATATTGTGATTGATCCGAAGAATAATCCGGCGACGCACTACTTTATCAGTGAACAGAAAACCCGCCATGTTGCAGAGAAACAACGTCTCGCTGCCCGCGCAGCCAGTCTTATTCAGGATAACGATACGGTATTTTTTGACTGTGGCACGACAATGCCTTATGTGATTGAAAGCATTGCCGATAACCGGGTATTTACGGCCATTTGTTACTCGCTCAATACGTTTCTGGCGCTGCAGGATAAACCTCACTGTGAAGTCATCTTGTGCGGCGGTGCGTTTAAATCCAGTAACAGTATTTTTACGCCTATCGGGCGCAGCAGTGAACTCGACTTTATCCGCCCGGCGAAAGCCTTTATTTCCGCTGCGGGCGTCAGTATTGAACACGGTGTGACCTGCTTTAATTTTGATGAATTACTGATGAAACATCAGGCCATAGAACGCTCAGCGCAGAGCATTCTCGTCGCTGACAGCAGCAAATTTGATCAGGTCAGGCCCGCAGCCATCGCGCCGCTTGCGCGTTTTAATGTGGTGGTCAGCGACGCTGAACCACCACAGGCTTATGTCGATTTCTGCGAGCTCTCCGACATTCCGCTGCTGGTTTAACACTTCAGCGGATTGCCGGGATTTTTTCGACCGACTGATAAAAAACCACTTCCCAGATGCCATTTTTGGAGCCGTCGCTGAGATAGTGCTCAAAGCACGCTTTTCCGTCCGGGCGATAGCTCGTACTGGCCAGCAGCTGGCTGTAGAATTCCCGCCAGGCCTTTTCAAAATTGCCGTCTGTGATCGTGGTGTGATACGCCGCATACGTGCCTCCCGGCAGCGTTTGCAACGCCAGTCCTTCTGCATCATCGAGAATAAAATTATCGGCTACACACACCGACGGATCAGCACGTAAAGCTTCTGCCGGTGTGGTGTCAGGATTATCATGAAACCACGTCAGCCATTCGTTTTGCGGCTGATGATGCCGTACAGCCCATTTCATCAGTTGCTGAAAACCACTGTGGATTGACTCCTGATAGGGGCCAACCACCCGGTAGCTCACCAGCTTTTTGGCCGGTCTCTCTACAATTAATAATGCCACGATGATCTCCTTTTATCTGACATGCATTGAACGGGTTCCATGTTGAGTAAGGTGCAAATACCAAACTATAACAGTTTACCGATTAACGGCGGTGAACTGCTCTACGCGCTATAACAGTTGTCGTGATAAAATTATGTAATCAGATTGCATTATAGTCGTGACGCAATGAGGTATGAGATGGACGTAATCAAAAACGTATTAAACAGTGAAATTGATCGCATCAATCGTCAGGAAGGGCGCGATGGTAAAGCGCGGATCAATGCTGAGTTCTTTATAAACCATCCCTGGTTATGTCTGGCTATGCTGGTCGGGTATATCGCCGTGGGCATCGTCATGTACGTTTCACCTTATATGGGACTCGGCTGGTTTATCGGATTTACGGCTTTCCTGATCTTTATGTCCGCGATGCTGCTGCTGGAAATTAAGCCAGTTTATCGCTACGAAGATATCGGGGTGCTTGATTTACGCGTTTGTTATAACGGCGAATGGTATTTCAGCCGCGAGCTTTCTGCTGATGCCGTGAAGCAAATACTCAGCGCCCCTGATGTCAGCGAGCACATCAAAAACCGCATTGAATCCATTGTCCGACATAAAGGTTTTGTGGATTTCTATGATGTTTACGATCTGGCCCGGCTGGAACGCCATTTGCCAGATAGCACCGGAACAGCACAGTTAGCTCACTCTTAACCCCTCTAAACATGGCATCAGGCCATGACGTTACCCTGCATGCTCTGATAAAATAGCGGCTGGGCATCATTTTCGTGAATGTGTTTAAACGAGAAAATGATGTTGAGCCGTGACAGGAGCTATAGTGGAACGAATCAAACTTACCATTCACCATCTGCACAAAATCATTTCGGGCGAAAAGCAGGACACGCAAGCTACTGCACGTATTTATGCTGGCGATGAACTGTTAGTCACCGAAACGATGACCGGGCAGGCTGCACATTTTGATCGTTTCATCAAAGTCGTACACGATAACGGCAAACCGTTGAGAGTAGAATGGGACTGCGACGGCAGTGCGCAAATGTCGGTAACGCGCGCCGAAGTGTGCCCTTGCTGTGGCGGCGACGCCTTACACCATTGATTTAACCCGGCAATGACCGCAAGCAGAGTAAAAGCCAGGCAGAGGTAAATGATGAAATTTATCAGCAACGAATTTGAATACCGTCAGTGGATAATGGATGAAATATTCCAGGCGAGTGCGGTAGGCGAAACCTCTGAGTTTGCCGATCAGGAAGTGGATGACTTTATCTTTGACGCCCGTCCGGTGGCTTATCCGTGCGTCGCTGTGATGATCCAGACACCAGGCGAACCGGGGGTGTGTGAGCCGCGTTTTTTCTACAAAGAGCAAATCTTTGAGTGGGCGCATAAAATGGGATTTGGCTTCGACAGCTAACTGCCAGGCCGGTTTAATGCAGATTCAGCCCTAAGTCTGACTCAGGGCTGAGCGTCAGCCGTTCACGCTGTGGCAATCAGACATTTTGCCGATCAATTTTCTCTTCGCCCCAGAACAAATGGTCTTCTTTGGTCTTGGCGAACGCGATAGGCAATACTTCGTCGTTACCTTCTTCCCAGATTTTCTGTGCCAGCGTCTCGTCGTTATTCGCCAGTTCGAAAATGGCCTCGGCGATTTCGTGAGAGGTTTCACGGGTATTTGCCCACGCTTTGATGTTTGACGTCGTCATCCGGTTCTCCTCGTGTTTATTTCATATTCATAAAGGTGTCTCTGTTACACCGTTGCATTCACTATAACTATGGTTTCCCGATGCGCTTTATGCAAATGCGGCGGCAGCAGGGCACAAAAAAACCGGCGCCTGGCAGGGGCTGTCGTTTATACTGAACGCGATTTTGAACATTTAAGGTGATGATAATGAGCGACGATATTTTTGATTTTGACATTGATGCTGCACTGGAAACTGCCGAAGTGAAAGCAGCTGAAAAAGCAGCAGAAGTGCCTGAAGCCGTTCAGGACGAAAGTGACTGCGAAGGCTGCAAAATCTGATTTTGCACAACTAAGCAGCAAAAAGAAAACCGCTTCGGCGGTTTTTTTGTATCTGTCATTTATAACGGCTTTGCAATGTTGAACTGAATTTCCTTTGCAGCCATAGCGTTGCGCCTGGTTGGACGAGGTGGTGGATTGACGCAAATGTAAGGGTTACGTTAAGGGTTTTTTTTTGGGATAAATTCCTATAGAACAGGAAGATAGCTGGGGGTACTTTGACACCACCTGATAAGCAGGTCGTGAGGTTCACAATGAAAAAACTAATTTTAGTTCTCGCCGTTTTGCTAACTTTGCCAGCTGTCGCACAGGCGAACGTCGAGCTTGGCGTTAATATGCCAGGGTTGTCACTGCATATCGGAGACCGTGACGACCGCGGATACTATTGGGATGGTGGTGACTGGCGTCCACCGGGTTGGTGGGACCAGCATTATCGTGATGAAGGCCGCGGGCACTGGGTTTATTACGAACCGGCCCCGCCGCCGCCACGCTACTGGCATCATGAGCACTGGCATGAAGGCCCGCCACCCGGCTACTGGCGCGATGGCCCTCCTGGGCACTGGCGTGATGGCCCTCCGGGACACTGGCGCGAAGGTCCGCCTCCGGGCCGCTGGTAACGAAAGTTTGATGAGTTGAAGGGCAGACGTTAAAGATTTTGGGAACAGGGTTGGCAGTGCGATGCAAAAGCATCCCCAATGTCAGTTCTGTTCCTTCCACATTCTCTCCCCCGCTATTAATAATTCTCTCCTAATTAATTACTTTATGAATGCAAATAATGTGATTCATTTATTTGAATTATATAAAGATGTTTTTTCATTCTATTGAGCGCAGGTGAGTTTGGAAAAAACTTTTTTAAGAGTAATTGCAGCTTGCTAACGGTCATTAATATGTTAATTTCTTGTTATGAAATCGGCAATGGATGGCTCGAATACGACACATATCTGATGAAACAGGCCGTCATACAGGGGAAAGCCCTGTCAGATATGTAACATGTCATTTAGCGAGATTATTCCTATGCAATTGATTAAAAATGATTTTGAATACCGCGCCTGGATGCTGGATGCCTATTTCTATCAGGATAAAATAGAAGGCGATAAGTTGATGACTGATGAGGAAATGGATGATTTCCTTTTTGAATATCGTCCGCTGGAATATCCGTGTTTAGGCAGTGTGACGCCATCAAAGGAATGTTCACTGGAACTGGACATCACTTTCTTTTATCGGGATCACATCTCAGATTGGGCAAAATCCATGGGGCTGATAAACATTAAATAATCCGCTTCGTTATTACTGTTCTTTACCCGTCTGAAAAAGCGCCTGAGGGCGCTTTTTGTCGTCTGGCATCAGTAATATTAATTACCGCGAACTTCAACCATAACCGGGCAGGGGGCGGCCGCGATCACTTCCGCACTGACCGAGCCTTTCATCATCCGTCCAAACGCTGAAAGCTGACGGTGGCCGATGACAATCACCGAGGCATTGATTCTTTCAGCTTCAGCCACCAGCGCTTCTCCGGCCGGACCGACGATCAGATTGCCTTTCGCATTGATCCCTGCTTGCGACAAAATTTCCAGCGCATGCCCGACCACGGCGCGTGCGGTGTTTTGCTCTTCTTCTGCCGGCGGGTAGCTGACAATTTCACCGGGAACGTCGCCGTTATTTTCCAGTGCGTAAGACTCGTCAATGCAGCAGGTGACGAAAACCGTTGAAGCTCTTCCCTTTGCCAGCTGGCGGGCGAGATCAATCACGAGAAGGGATTGCTTTGAGCCGTCTACGGCTAACAAAATGACATCAAACACGGCAATTCCTTTCTTTATTTTCCACCGGATACCTGGGTTTCATCCAATTTACCAATTTCGCCAATCAGGGCATGTTTGCATTCCAGCAACGCTTCACGGATTTGCGACTCTTTGGCTGCCCGCCGGGCGGTAGGGAAAAGTACCGATACCGAGTAACGGCCTAAAATTGTATCTATTGCGATAGCCAGCGTGGTAACGCCGTTTACCGTTTCTCCCTCTTCCATCGCAATTCCGCTTTCCCGCACACTGGCGATTTTTTCCAGCAGTGAGTCAAGGGTACGCACGGTATTTTCCGTGGCGGGCTCCAGCACATCCCCGACAATAATGCGGATCTCTTCATCGGTTTTTAGCGACAGCAGGGCACGGCCGCTCGATGTGCTGTAAATGGGCAGATTCAGGCCGACGCGCGGCACCACGCGCAGTTCCCGCTCGGCCACAATGCTGTGAATATTGGCGATCTGCCGACCACTTGCCCGCCCGAGCGACACCGTTTCCTGTGTGTTGTCGCAAAGCTGACGCAGAAATGGGGAGGCGATGGCGATGACATCGGTATGGACCGTTGAAACGAGTTTCAGAAGCGTCGGGCCAAGCCGTACGCCTCCGCTACCTTCTGAGCGAACCAGCCCTTCTTCGGCCAGTGCGGCGACGATGCGCTGCACAGTCGAACGTGGTAAATCCACTTCATTGGCAATGGCACCGAGACTCATCCCCTGCGGATGTTTTCCCAGCGAATTGAGTATGGTGGCCGCCCGTGAGATCACCTGAATCCCACCGCTGCGTTCTTCGTCTGCCGGATTGTCCTGAGCCATGATTTCTCCTTTATCTCCGTGCGTGATCCTGTCCATAAACCTGAGTGGTCAATGTAATGGCTCAACGGGTGAAAAACAATTTTTAATCACATTGCAATACAGTGCACCGTATTATAGTATTTCTGCATGTATCACAATGTGGTGCAATGCATCGAAATATTTGTGATGCAGGTCGCTTATTTTGCACTTCTGCGACACAAAACCTGCCTTCTTCCTATCGCCGCCATGATAAAGCGGTGGAGTTAACGATGAATCAGACAATCGCAATGGCGCCTGTTGCTGCACTGCCCGTGCCGCCCCCTTTTACGTTAAGGCTGGTTATCGGGTTACTGGGGGTTTTAATCGCCTCATTGTGTTCTGGCCTTAACGACCGTGTTACTGACATTGCGCTTGCCGATGTTCGAGGTGCACTCAGCATCAGCACAGATGAGGGCTCATGGCTGATTGGTGCCTATCAGGCGGCGGAAGTCTCCGCAATGATGCTGGCACCGTGGTTTGCCATGACCTTTTCACTGCGTCGTTTCACCGTGTTCGTCACGCTGGGTTTTGTTCTTATTGCCGCTGTTTTGCCGTACACCCCAAATCTGCCGGTATTCATTGCACTGCGCGCAGTTCAGGGCGTGTTCGGTGGTGCTTTGCCGCCGTTACTGATGACGTCCGCCCTGCGTTTTATGCCGCCGCAATACAAGTTATACGGGCTGAGTGCTTATGCGCTGACGGCGACTTTCGGGCCCAATATGGCGACTTCACTGGCGGCCATCTGGACCGATTATGTCGGCTGGGAGTGGGTGTTCTGGCAGGTGATCCCACCGTGTCTGCTGGCGGTAGCGATGATTGCCCACGGGCTGCCGCAGGATCCGCCGCGTTTTGAGCGTTTCCGGCAAATGGATGTCGTCGGCATGCTGACTGGCACGGGCGGAGTAACGCTGCTGGTGCTGGCCTTGCAGCAGGGGGAGCGTCTCGACTGGTTCAGTTCGCCGCTGATTACGCTGATGTTTTTCACGGCGCTTGGCTTGCTGACGGTTTTCCTGGTCAACGAATGGTATCACCCGTTGCCATTGTTCAAATTACAAATGCTGAGAAGACATAATCTGACGCACGGCTTAATCACGTTGTTCGCTCTGATGTTTCTCTTCTTATCGGGCTCCGCGTTACCCGCCAGTTATATGGAGCAGGTTGGCGGATTTCGTGCCATACAGGTCGGACCGCTGGCGCTGACTATCGGTTTACCGCAGCTATTACTCGCCCCGTTGATCGCTTTTGTGCTGACCATGCGCTGGATAGACAGCCGCTGGGTGCTTGTCTGCGGAGTTAGGGTTGGTGGGCTTTTCCTGTTACTGGGGAACACATCTTACCGGTGCCTGGGCGCGCGATAATTTCTATCTGATCCAGATTATGCAGGCTTTCGGACAACCGATGGCGGTCCTGCCGATCCTGATGAGTGCAACCAGTGTTGTACAGCCACTGGAAGGGCCTTTTGCCTCCGCGATGTTTAACACCACCCGCGGTTTGGGCAGCGTGATGGGCGGTTCTTTGCTGGCTGTTTTTGTCAGCCACCGCGAACAATTCCATTCCAATGTTTTGCTCAATCACGCCGGTAGCGTGAGCTATCTGCTCTCACAGCCATATGGTGGCGACAGCAGCTTTCTGGCCCCGCTGAACAGCGGCGGCGCAGCGATTTCGACAGAAATACTCACCCGGTTTTCTCAAGGGGTGAGACAGCAGGCGCTGGTGCTGGGAATATCGGACGCTTACATGGTGATCATCGGGCTGGCACTCTCCCTGATATTGCTGGTCGCCATTTTGCCTAAACGCACATATCCGCCTCAGTCTCTGGTTAAACGTCCCTGAGTATCGCATCACTATTAACCGTGGTATTCCACTCTGAAAAGTACGAGAGAACAACATCATGATAAAAACCTCACCTGTCCGCCTGAGCTGGCTGTGTGCCGCTGTGGTAGTGATATTTCTGGTTGTCATCGCCTTGTGGATACTCGGCAAGAGCACTCTACCCGTTACTGACGATGCCTTTGTTTCTGCAGATTCCACGCTGGTCGCGCCGCGGATTTCCGGCACGATTGCGGATGTTTACGTGCAGGATAACCAGATGGTGAAAGCCGGCGATGTACTTGCCCGAACCGACGATCGTGATTACCGCAATGCGGTACTGACGGCAGAAGCAAATCTGGAAACCGCTAATGCGCAGATGCTCAGCCTGACCGCGCAACTGGCGAAACAACAACAGACTATCTTGCAGGCCCGGGCACTGGTTAATGCTGATGCGGCCAGTATTGCTTATGCGCGTCAGAGTGCTGACCGTTATAAACGCCTGCTGCAAAATGGCTCCGGCACGGCCGATGCACGTGATGAGTCTGATGCCAATTTACGTTCAAAACTGGCTGCGCAGCAGAGTGATATGGCCGCAGCACTTGGCGCTGAAAAGCAGGTTGATGTGCTGAAAGCGGAACAGGCAGAAGCGAAAGCTGCAATCGATTCAGCCGCAACGGCGCTGGCACAGGCGAAGCTGAATCTTTCTTATACCGAAATTACGGCGCCGGTGGATGGCGTGGTCGGGCAGCGCTCGTTGCGTATCGGCGGATATGTGGCTGCAGGAGCACGCGTTCTGGCCGTGGTGCCGCTGAAAAACGCTTACATTGTGGCGAACTACCTTGAGACACAACTGGGTGATGTGCAGCCGCATCAGCCGGTTGAGATTAAGGTGGATGCGTTGCCGGGTGTGACCCTCAAAGGGAAGGTGGACAGCATTTCGCCTGCCACCGGCGTGACGTTTTCGCCTATTTCGCCGGACAATGCGACCGGCAATTACACTAAAGTTGTACAGCGTCTGGCGGTTAAAATTGTGCTCGACAGTAATCAGCCCGATGCGAAGCGTCTGAAAGTCGGGATGTCTGTGATCCCGACAATTGATATCACATCGCGCTGAATAACAAATTTTGAAACAAAAAGGCGACTCCGGAGGTCGCCTTTTTCATGTCGCTGACTTTGTATGGGGTCAATGTCCGCGTATCAGGAAGCCTGATTTTGCGGCGGATTCGCGTCGGTTGAATTCTTTTTAGCCGGATGCTGGGGTTTGCCAGAGAACAGGAACCGCAGGATCGGGATGCGCTTATGCACTTCATACAGCAAAAAGGCGATACCGAATACAAACACCAGCCCCAGCCAGAATCCCAGCCAGTCGCTGTGAATTTTCGGTGTAATGAACGCACCGTAAATCAGCGTTAAAGGATGGTGGATCAGATAGATAAACAAGGATGAGTTCACCAGATAGGTGATCCATGGCGCCTGAAAATTCAGTAAATAATGGCTGAATGAAAACACCACATTGACCATCAGGAACCCGAGCAGGGTAGTGATGATGGCATCGATTTCCATTGAGTACAGCTGTGGCGTATTGACATGTTGATTGAACATGTAAGCGGCGAACAGGAAAATGCTGACTACCCCGGCAGTCGCGGAGGGTTTCAGAAACAGTTCTTTCAGCCAGGAGAATTTATAAGCAAGTGCACCCAGGATGAAAAACGGCAGATAAAACAACGTTTGCATGACGATGAAATTAAACGCGCCGTTGGAAAGTAAATTTGGTGCAAAAAGATACAGGCTTCTGTTAAATGCCGCGTAAATTAAACCGATAAAAAGAAATATAATTGAGATTTTTCCTAAGCTATTTGTACGGCTTTTTATTATTTGAATACGACTATTCTTAATTTCTTTAATAAATTTGAAGAGGTAAAAGCAAATGCTGGTGAGAATAACCAGGGTTAACAGGAACCATAAATGCGAGACCAGTTCCCATACAGTCACATTAATTCTCTGATAAAAATCCATATTATTCCAGTCAGAAAACTTGCTGGTGAATTTCATCAGGAAATAGAGCTGCGGAATCGTGATCAGCGGGAAGGCCGCCGCCAGCGGGATGGCAACCCGCTCCAGACGCACCTTCAGCCACTGCTGCGGGTCATAGCGCTCATACAGCATATAAGAAAAATAGCCCGAGATAACAAAGAACACCTGCATACGGAAGGCGTGAATAACATCATTAAATATTGTCAGGCCGTCAGAGGGTATTGCACTGTTTACCGCCCAGATATGACTGGAGTAAATCAATGATATATGGAAAGGAATACCCAGCAGCATCAAATATGCGCGGATGGAGTCTAAGAAAAACTCACGTTGTGGTTTTGGCTGTGTCATTACGTATCCGTTGTAAGTAGCTCATCCTAATTTTAGAGCGTAATTTGTCTTTAAGGCTAATTTTGCACGTAAGCAAAAATGACCATCGTTGACATTAGTTTAGTTTCTAACCTTAAAACATGCTTTGTTATAGGACAAGTTTCCATAGCCGGAGTTTCATCGAATTGATATCCTTGTACCCTGTTGCGCTTAAACGGTTCATCAATGGATGAACCATCGACTGCTCAAGTTGTCGGAAACCTGACACTTCCCTTAAAATAGTTACAGTAAATGAATGAAGCGCGCGTAAAGGAGACAAGGTGTCGGATAAAAATTTTTCCATAGGGTCACGTATGATCAAAGTCCGTTTGCTAAGTGCCGCAGTGTTGATGACCATGTTCACCTCATCTGCCTGGGCTTTTTCTATAGATGATGTTGCCAAACAAGCGAAGGCGTTAGCCGATAAAGGTTACGAAGCGCCGAAAAGCAATCTTCCGTCTCAGTTCCGCGATCTCAAATTCGCAGACTACCAACAAATTCAATTCAATCATGACAAAGCGTACTGGAAAAACCTGAATACGCCTTTCAAGCTTGAGTTTTACCATCAGGGTATGTACTTCGACACTCCGGTGAAAATCAACGAAGTAACGGCTGATTCAGTCAAAGAAATCAAATACAGCCCGGACTACTTCAACTTTGGCAACGTCAAGCATGACGCTGACTCAGTGAAAAACCTCGGTTTTGCCGGCTTCAAAGTGCTTTATCCCATCAATAAAGCCGACAAAGATGATGAGATTATGAGTGTGCTGGGTGCCAGCTACTTCCGTGTCATCGGTAAAGGCCAGGTTTATGGCTTGTCTGCCCGTGGTCTGGCGATCGACACCGCGCTGGCTTCCGGCGAAGAGTTCCCACGTTTTCGTGAGTTCTGGATCGAACGTCCTAATCCGGATGAAAAGCATTTAGTCATTTACGCCTTGCTGGATTCTCCGCGTGCGACCGGTGCTTATCGTCTGGACGTTTATCCGGGTAAAGAAGCCACTGTCGATGTGCAGTCTCAGGTTTATCTGCGCGATAAAGTCGGCAAACTGGGTGTGGCTCCGTTAACCAGCATGTTCCTGTTTGGCGCAAACCAGCCTTCGCCGGTGCTGAACTACCGTCCGGCGCTGCATGATTCCAACGGACTGTCTATTCACGCCGGTAACGGTGAATGGATCTGGCGTCCGCTGAACAATCCGAAACACCTTGCCGTCAGCCAGTTCTCGATGGAGAACCCGAAAGGCTTCGGGCTGCTGCAACGTGGTCGCAGTTTCTCTAACTTCGAAGACCTGGACGATCGTTATGACCTGCGTCCAAGCGGTTGGGTTGAGACCAAAGGTGACTGGGGTAAAGGGAAAGTTGAACTGGTGGAAATCCCGACGGCGGATGAAACCAACGATAATATCGTCGCCTTCTGGACCCCTGATCAGTTACCCGATGCAGGCAAACCGCTCAGCCTGAACTATCGTTTACATTTCACCCGTGAAGAAGAGAAATTGCATTCTCCTGATCTGGCGTGGGTTGAACGCACCATGCGCTCTACCGGAGATGTGAAACAGTCGAATCTGATCCGTGAGCCAGATGGCAGCGTTGCTTTCCTCGTCGACTTCGTCGGTCCAAACCTGAAAGCGCTGAAGAGCGACACGCCAGTCGTGTCTCAGGTCAGCGTGGGCGACAACGGTGATCTGGTTGAAAACTCCGTACGCTATAATCCTGTAACGAAGGGCTGGCGTCTGACGCTGCGCCTGAAAGTGAAGGATCCTAAGAAGGCGATCGAAATGCGCGCTTCTCTGGCCAATGGCGACAAAACTCTGAGTGAAACCTGGAGCTATCAGCTGCCTGCAAATGAATAAGTCAATGCACTCTACTCAAGATTATGTAGAAGCTTTGCCGCTTACTGATGAACAGAAAGCGGCGCTCTCTCAGCAGCTTCCCGCTGAGCCGGGGCAGGCTTTTGCTACCGTACATCACCGTTTAGGCGGTGATGCCTCGACCACAGCTGATGCGGCCGATCCTGATGCGCCATTGGTGTCAGTGAAAGCCCGCGTCGGCGCAAGCTGGCCTGATGCCCTTGAAAAGGGCTCGTTAGACGAAGTCGATAACGAAGGGCGTACGATTGCCAGCGCCATGCCACCGGTTAAACGTTCCAGCATGTTCCCTGATGTCTGGCGCACCAACCCGGTCGGGCGTTTCTGGGACAATATGATGGGGCGCAGCGCGGTTTCGCGTCACACCACATCAGATATGCCCGAGTCAGAAAAGCGCTGGCGTCACGCCGGTTCCGTGCGTCGCTATATCCTGCTGGTTCTGATGCTGGTGCAGACGGCGATCGCGACCTGGTACATGAAAACCATTCTGCCGTATCAGGGCTGGGCGCTCATCGACCCAAGCGATATGCTCAATCAGGACTGGCAACAGTCGGTTCTGCAACTGCTGCCTTACGTCTTACAGACCGGGATCCTGGTGCTGTTCGCCATTCTGTTCTGTTGGGTGTCGGCCGGTTTCTGGACGGCATTGATGGGCTTTTTACAATTGCTCATCGGTCGGGACAAATACAGCATTACCGCCTCGACGAAAGGTAATGAGCCGCTGAATCCGAACAACCGTACCGCGTTGATCATGCCGATTTGTAACGAAGACGTGGAGCGCGTTTTCGCGGGTCTGCGTGCAACGTATGAATCTGTTAAAGCGACAGGTGATTTGGATCAGTTTGATATCTACGTGCTGAGCGACAGTTACGATCCGGATATCTGCGTAGCGGAACAAAAAGCCTGGATGGAAGTGTGCCGCGACGTTGAAGGTCACGGACGTATTTTCTATCGCCGTCGTCGTCGTCGTGTGAAACGTAAAAGCGGTAACATTGATGACTGGTGCCGTCGCTGGGGCGGGGAATATGCCTATATGGTTATTCTCGATGCTGACAGCGTCATGAGTGGCGAATGTCTGACCGGCCTGGCCCGTCTGATGGATGCCAACCCGAACGCCGGTATTATCCAGTCTGCGCCAAAAGCGTCAGGCATGGATACGCTGTATGCTCGTTGCCAGCAGTTTGCGACCCGTGTTTACGGTCCGTTGTTTACCGCCGGTCTGCATTTCTGGCAGTTGGGCGAATCCCACTACTGGGGCCATAACGCCATTATCCGTGTGAAACCGTTCATCGAGCATTGTGCGCTTGCGCCATTGCCCGGTGAAGGCTCCTTCGCCGGTTCCATCATGTCTCATGACTTTGTGGAAGCGGCATTGATGCGTCGTGCGGGCTGGGGCGTGTGGATTGCTTATGATCTGCCGGGCAGTTATGAAGAGTTGCCACCGAACCTGCTCGACGAGCTGAAACGCGACCGTCGCTGGTGCCACGGTAACCTGATGAACTTCCGCCTGTTCCTGGTGAAAGGGATGCATCCGGTTCACCGTGCGGTGTTCCTGACCGGCGTGATGTCTTATCTGTCCGCGCCGTTATGGTTTACGTTCCTGGCTTTATCTACAGCATTACAGGTCGTGCACACGCTGATGGAACCGCAGTATTTCCTGCAACCCCGTCAGCTGTTCCCTGTGTGGCCGCAGTGGCGTCCTGAACTGGCGATAGCCTTGTTCTCGACCACCATGGTGTTGCTGTTCCTGCCAAAACTGCTGAGTATCGTGCTGATTTGGGCGAAGGGGGCGAAACAGTTTGGTGGTGCATTCCGACTGCTGATTTCCATGTTCCTCGAAATGCTGTTCTCAGTATTACTGGCGCCGGTACGTATGTTGTTCCACACCGTCTTCGTGGTCAGCGCGTTCCTGGGTTGGGAAGTGGTCTGGAACTCACCGCAGCGTGATGACGACGATACTCCGTGGGGCGAAGCCTTTAAACGCCATGGTTCTCAGTTGTTGCTGGGTGCGGTCTGGGCTGCCGGTATGGCGTGGCTGGACTTGCGTTTCCTGTGGTGGCTTGCGCCAATCGTCTTCTCCCTGATCCTGTCGCCAATCGTCTCTGTGCTGTCGAGCCGTGCAACGCTGGGGATTAAGAGTAAGAAGGCCAAGCTGTTCCTGATCCCGGAAGAATATGATCCTCCGCGTGAACTGGTGGCTACCGAGGAATATCTGGCGCTGAACCGTTCGCGTAAGCTGCAAAATGGCTTTATGCATGCGGTCTTCGATCCGGGCTTCAACGCACTGGCAACGGCGATGGCAACATCCCGTCACCTGTTGCGTGAAACGGTAGAAAACGGCCGTCGTGCCCACCTGGAGCATGCGCTGAAAACCGGTCCTAAGGATCTGGGCAAGGCGGATCGTCTGATTCTGCTGAGCGATCCGGTGCTGATGGCGCGTTTACACTCTGCGGTGTGGACGCAACCTGATCAGCAGACCTGGAGTGCTTACTACCAGCAATTACCTCGCAATGCGCAGGCATTCCCTGTCACTCAGACGCTGGAAGTTAAACCCGCCTGAAAATGACATGGAGTGAATAAAAAAACGGGCAGTATGTGAAAACATACTGCCCGTTTTCTTTGTGATGAAAGACGGGTTACTCTTTAGCAGGTCATGCAGGAATTTTACCTCGCCTTAACATAAGGCAGGCGCTGTGCATGATAAGCTGACAGCGCTATTCAGCGCTTCTGAATGTGCCTCTTTTGAATTGAATCGACAGGTTGGGTGAGTGATTAATCGGGTTATTTTTCGCGGATGCGTGCTGGCGTTAGTGGCGACGGTACTGACCGGATGCGGCAGTATTATCAGCCGGACTGTGCCGGGACAGGGGCATGGCAACCAGTATTATCCCGGTGTGCAGTGGGATTTGCGGGACAGTCCGTGGCGTTATGTCACCGTCATCGATGTTCCGCTGTCGATGATTGTCGACACTTTCATGCTGCCGGTTGACGCCCGCCACGGGCCTTACGAATAAAATCACTTAATCAATATCACGACCCGGATACTCGTCTTCATCGTCCCATTCTTCAGCTGCCGCTTTACCTTCTTCAGTATCCAGCGGCGGTTCATGCTGGTATTCACCTTCATCCCATTCATACAACGTGGCTTCTTCCTGCCATTCTTCTTCGAGTTCTATCTGATCATAGTCCTCATCAAAGATAGCCTGCGCCGCCGCACCGCTGCGGAACGTCAGCGCATCGATGGAATCTCCTTCACCGCTGAGGAATTCCGCCTGCCACATCACATCGCCATCCTGCATAATGTATTTCTGCAGATTAAACTGGTCCGGAACTGGCTCTTCGTCGTCATGGATCCTATCCTGCGCGGCTTCAAGGAATTCTTCGCGGGCGGCATCAATAGCTTCTTCCAGCGTTGCATACATGCTCATTGTTGTCTCCTGAGTTGAAACTGTTAATGGTTGTGCAGCAAATAGCGTTATTAATGAACAAGTAACGGCCATCTGACAGGGAAAAACCTGATTAAATGATTGTTGTCTATAACTGACAGGATGCAAGTTTTCAGACTAAATCGGTCGGATTTATTTCTGCTATTCTCAATTTCTCGCTGGCGACTTTGCGGCGGTTTAAAAAACGGGAGTGCACATGGTTTCACGACAATCAGTATTACGGGTGGCGCGCCCGACGGACAATCTTGAGCAGGTAGCCCGCATGTATTCGCAGGGGCTGGGTTTCGACATCATCGGCAGTTTTAGTGACCACCAGGGGTTTGATGGCGTGCTGGTCGGGCATCCGCATCATCATTATCATCTCGAGTTTACCCATCATCTCGGTTCCTCCGTGGGGCGAGCGCCCACCGAAGATAATCTCCTGGTGTTCTATATTCCTGATAATCAGCAGTGGCTGACGCAGTGCGAACGGATGCTGCAGGCCGGTTTTATCGTCGTGCCTTCGTTTAATCCCTACTGGGATGAATGCGGTAAAACCTTCGAGGATATTGACGGTTATAGGGTGGTGCTGGCTTTGCGGGACTGGACGGCATAGGCACGAATGTCAGCGGAATTTCAGCTTTGCAAAGGCTGTGAGGGGAGAGGGTAAAAGTTTAGCAAACCGGCTACACGGGCAGCGTTTGAGGCATAAAGTGATTCAGACTTCTCAAGATAAGGTGAATGTTATGAAGACTCTTTCCCGCGTTTTGCTCATGCCTCTGTGTGGCCTTGGCGTATTATTCAGCGTGGCCAGTACCGCGGCTGAAAATACACATCCCCAATCACCGATAGAACAGCCGCACGGGTTGCCACCCTTCCACGGTGAGGGCATGCTGCCACCGCCGCCAATGATGGTCGGCTTTTGCCATCCGGGGCAACTGTTCTGTGCCAGCGTAGCCAGTGATAACCCGACTGAAACTATTCAGAAACTGACGTCGGTACTTCCGGCTACAACGGCAGGCAAGCATTACGAAGTGCGTCTGGCCGTCGTCGAGGTGCCGGATTACATGCCAGTGCCGCCGCTGGCAGAAAAATCTCAATAAGCCTGTTGCTGCTTCGTCGGCTGGAATTTAGTCAATCATGGCCTGATGAGGCCGGCGTTGCAGACACCAGTACGAATATCCCGCGTTGAATAACACCACCATCGCCGTAACAAAAAATACCGTCCGGAAGCCGTAACTGGCTGAGACCGCCGCACCCAGTAACGGACCGGTGACATTACCGACATCACGGAACGACTGGTTGTAGCTGAATACCCGTCCTGCTACCTGATTAGTGCAGTTATAGATGAGCAGGGTCTGAACGGCCGGCAGCAATGCGCCATCGCAGGCACCCAGCAGAAAACGCAAAATACCCAGTTGCAGGGGTGTTTGTACCAGGGCCATCGGGATCAGCAACAACACAGATAACGCCATCATCGCCACCAGGATCCGCTCGGGGCCAATCCGGTCGCCGAGTTTGCCTAAACGCGGTGCACTCATCAGCGCGGCCACGCCAGGTACCGAAGCAATCATGCCGCTGATAAACGCCAGGTTTTGTGTATTACCGGCCAGCTCCCGTACGTAAAGCGTCAGGATCGGCGCAATTGAACCCGTCGCCACCTGAATAATCATGGTGGTGACAAACAAACACAGCACCAGTTTAGGATTTTTCAGCGAGGCAAAGACCTGCTTACGGTTCAGCATGTCTTTTTTGCTCACCGGGACAAACTGCTCACGGATAAAATAAAGCGTCATGATGAAACACAAAAACAGCACCGACGCGGTGATAAAGAACACCGGACGCAAACCATAGCTGTCCGCCAGCAACCCTCCGACCAGTGGCCCGAGCAGCGCACCGCTGACACCGCCAGTTGATAACGTACCCAGCGCCCAGCCGCTTTTATTGCGTGGGATTTGTGTGGCGATCAGCGCGTTAGCATTGGGAACAAATCCACCCAGCAAGCCAAGTAACGCGCGAAGAATCAGGAACTGCCAGATATTCTGCGCGAAGCCCATTAATACCATGACGATGGACATGCCGAGTGCGGATCGCAGCAGCATGATTTTGCGGCCTTTACGATCCGCGAGTCCGCCCCAGAAGGGGGAGGCGATGGCGGAAAACAAGAAGGTGATACTGAAAACCAGCCCCGACCACATATTCAGGGATTCATGACCGGTTACGCCGAGGGTTTCCACGTAAAGGGGCAGGAAGGGCATGATCAGACTGAATGCGGCACCGGTCAGGAAGCAACCGATCCAGGCGACAAACAGATTACGTTTCCAGTTAATGGGATCTGGGGCGATTTCAGGTTCAGAGGCCGAAGTCATAAAATACCGAAGAAAGAGGTCAGATTCGCTCTGGAATGACACAAAGAAACAAGGCAGAGCATAAGTAACAATCAATTGGCTTAATAATTATGCGCCTAATTATCATTCACTTCAATGATGTTAACGAACTGTAACAAGCGAAGTGAAATACAGGTTCAAAAAGTCTGGAGGAGTGAGGGAGAGCAGATGAAAGCCAAAAAAACGGTCAGCAAGGAGGCTGACCGCGACAGACAAAGAATTAAAAACGCAATACTAAAACCGGATCTTAGCGCAGGGCTTCGTTCTTCATGACAGAGTAGCGGCCGCTGCCCAGGAACATGATGACCAGACCACCAAAGAAGTACAGAGCTTCACCTTCCAGCCCCCATGCACCGACTTCAGTAACGGTGAAAAATTTGCCACCCACGACCAGGAAAACTGCCACTAAAATGTTGAATGCCAGCACCAGAGCGGCAGGGCGGGTCAAGATGCCCAGAATAATCAGAACCGGCGCAATCACTTCACCGATGTACGCACCGTAAGCAATAAAGCCCGGCAGGCCATCAGCCTGTAACATCTGTGCAATCCAGCCCACGCCATTTTCCATTTTTGCTACACCGTGGAATAAAACTAAAATACCAAAAGTCAGACGCAACAAAAGCTTACCAAAGTTCTGATGATCAACAGCACGGGTAAAAGCGGAGTTCAGTTTTGCCAACATAATGTGTTCCTTGCAAAGGTAACATGCCTTTAAGAGGCGGGAGGCACGCGGCTCCAAAATCAGCGGAGTAATCACATGCGGAAATTATGGAGAGAGTATTGGCCTAAACCGGCTAGGATCAAATCTGATAAGTTTGAAGAAGTCTGTGAAAAAAACTGATGAAGCAAATCAAAAAAACCGGACCTGCGGCTGCCGGACCGGTTCCGGGTGATTAATCGCTAAGGGCTTTATAGAGCGAAGGCTCACCTTGCGGGCGTGTTTTAAAGCGACGGTGCAGCCACATATATTGCTCCGGCGCCTGACAGATCTCGTTTTCCACCACTTTATTCATATACGTGGCGGCAACCACTTCGTCATCCAGCGGGAAGTCAGCGACCTGAGGGTGAATAATCATCTCATAACCTTCCCCTTTCGGCAGACGGCGCGGAGTGAAGGGAATAATTGCCGGTTTGCCCATGCGTGCCAGCAGATATGTCCCGGTGGTGGTGGCGGCTTTATCGACCGCGAAGAACGGTACAAATACGCTGGCGCGCGGGCCGTAGTCATGATCAGGCGCGTACCAGATGATGTCGCCTTGCTTGAGGCTGCGGATCATCCCTTTGAGATCTTTGCGATCCAGCATCCCTTTATTCGAGCGCATACGGCCTTTGGTCTGGATCCAATCCATCAGCTTGTTATCGTGAGGACGGTAAACCCCCACGCCAGGATTATGGATACCAAAGATACGTGCACCCAGTTCCAGCGTCAGGAAATGTACACCGATCAGCAGAACGCCTTGCTTGTTATCACGCGCATGCTGGATATGTTCCAGACCGCTGACTTTAAACCAGCGCTCGATGCGCCAGTCTGGCCAGAACCACGCCATGCCGGTTTCAAACAACCCCATGCCGACGGATTCGAAATTTTTCACAATCATATCTTCGCGCTGTTCCGGACGCATATCCGGGAAACACAATTCGATATTGCGTCTGGCGATTTTATAGCGACGTTTCAGGAAGCGCATTGAGAAGCGACCCAGCCCGGTACCGATGCGATAAATAACCGGATAAGGCAGTAACACCAGTGCATAAAGCAGTCCCAGACCCATCCAGGTGATCCAGTAACGAGGGTGCAGTAACGAACGATTAAAGGTTGGTACCTGAGTCATAGAATCTCTGCGTCAGTGAGTCGAAGTAGAAAGTTTATAAGCTCTGTCTAATGCAGCAGCCTGCCACAGAAACACGCACACATATTCATCCGGAATATGTGTTGTCCGTTATCTTCTGCAGCAAAGTGACATATTGTGGCATTTTTTTGATGTGAGGTGAAAATTCACGGCACTAATACCTCATTTATTTATAGGTTGAGTGAATGAAAAACAAAACGAATTCTCATTAATGTCCCGGCATATTCATTCACCATCAATTCAAATATCAATAGAGAATGTCTTTTTGTCAATGAAACGGGCGGCTGTCGGGCCGCCCGTGATCACGTTTGCAAAATCCCCTTTCTGGCGACTTTCGCGTTAATCTTAAATCTGGTTATTATTCCGGCAGGAAAAGGCCTTTGACGCTATGCGGTTCGCTGCGCCAGTACTGTTTCGGCGCGGCCACTTTTTCCCCCAGTTTTGCCGCTGCATGCCAGGGCCAGCGCGGGTTATACAAAATACCGCGTGCCAGAGCAATCATGTCTGCCTGTCCGGTGCCGATAATGGCTTCCGCCTGTTCCGGTTCAGTGATCAGACCCACAGCGATCACCGGCATTTTCACATAACGCTTAATGCCATCAGCAAATGGCACCTGATAGTTCGGGCCGACGGTGATTTTCTGATGCGGACTCAGGCCGCCGCTGGAGACGTGAATGTAGCTGCAACCCAGTTCATCAAGCGCTTTGGCGAGTTCAATGGATTGCTCCAGATCCCAGCCCCCCTCCACCCAGTCGGTGGCGGAAATACGCACACCAATCGGTTTTTCTGCCGGGAATGCCGCACGGATTTCCCCGAAGATCTCCAGCAGCAGGCGCATACGGTTTTCCAGTGAGCCGCCGTACTGGTCGGTGCGCTGGTTTGAAAGTGGCGACAGGAACTGGTGCAGCAGATAACCGTGAGCGCCGTGCAGTTCCAGCAGATCAAAGCCCAGACGGTCGGCGCGACGGACTGTATCGACATAGGCTTTTTTCAGCTCAGCGATTCGCTCCAGCGACATTGCCTGCGGGGCCTCAGTGCCTTCGG
>NZ_JYDF01000133.1:0-16271 GCF_003263525.1 Rahnella sp. NRRL B-41462
ATCAGGTTTTGAAACGCCAGTGTCGGACCGCCCCGGTCGCGGGTCAGCAGCGCCAGAGAGGCCGCCAGCCCGGCACCGGCGCTGTCACCCATCACACCGATATGTGCAGGGTCAATACCCAACGCCTCTGCCTGTGCGGTCATCCAGATCAGCGCGGCATAACAATCTTCCAGCGGGCCGGGGGAATGGCGTTTCCGGCGCGAGACGGGTAATCCACCGATACAATGACGCAGTCGTGCTGTGCCGTCGTCGGGCGGGTCAGCGGCATCGACTGTTCAGGGCTGCCCAGCACATAACCGCCACCGTGAATATGCAGAATACCCATCCGGCCTTTCCGTTCATGCTGCGGCGAAATCACCACGACACGCACCGCTGGCGCATTTTCGCCACCTGAAATGTGATGCTGACTAACCGTTACCGGCAACCCGTCATCCTGTAACAGACTTTCCAGCGCCGCCGTCTGACGTTGCTCGCGCATGGCAGGCAGAACGGAGGCTGTAAGCACACGTTCTGGCATCAGATCCAGTAACGGGCGCAGTTCGGGGTCAACAAGGTGGGCAGTTTTCATGGCGGGATCCATTTATCCGTTTATCATCCCGTCATTTATAACGCCTTGAGCCGGTTTTAAAAAGTCTGAATTGTTATTGCTTATGACTGATTACGTTAAGATTTTTTAGGAGGTTAAGCCCATAACCCCGTGAATACCCATATAAATCCCCACCAGCGCGATCAGCACACTGGAAAAATAAGGCGCCCGGCGCGCCAGCGTGTTTAAACCGCTCCAGCGTTTAGCCGCCTGGCGGACACTGACGGCAGCCGCCACGCCTACAGTTACCAGCGTCAGCGCCAGTCCGATGCTGAAACACACTACCATCGTCGCTCCCAGCGCCAGTTGTTTAAGCTGGATGCAGATCAGCAGCACGGTAATGGCGGCCGGGCACGGGATCAGCCCGCCGGTCAGACCGAAAAATAAAATCTGCCCGTTAGTCACTTCCGTGCTGGCAAAGCGCCGCTCAATATCGCTGGCGTGCGCCAGTTCATGGGCGTCCTGATATTCCTGCGGCGACAGGCTGATACGCTTCATGCCGCGCAGGTTATTAAGTCCCCGGGGCTGAACGTGACGCTGAACATTCGCATGCGTGCGGGAATGTCCGTGATGATGGTCATGATCAGCATGATGCCCGTGCGCGTGCTCCTTCTTCCAGAGTTGTTCACCACGAAATGTACGCCAGAACATCCAGGCCGCCGTGCCCAGGATGATGACCGCAGACACCAGTTGCAACCACGGCTCGACAGCCTCTGCGGTGAACCGGTTGCTGAGATACATGCCGCCAAACGCGATGATCCAGACAATCGCAGTATGCGAAACCGTGGCCGCCAGCCCCAGTAAAATAGCCTGCCGGACAGTGCCTTTAATCGCAATGATAAAGGCGGCCATCATGGTTTTCGAATGGCCGGGCTCAAGCCCGTGCAAAATCCCCAGCAATATGGCGCTGGGTATAAAGATCCACGCATTTCCCTGCTGTAAAAGGGTAGAAAAGTCATTCATGTTAATGATTCCCGATAAGGTAGGCGCTGGGATTCTACTCCCCCCCAGTATTAAATACACCCCCCCAGTATCCACAAAATGATATGATCGCGCCGTCATTGGTGTCACGGAGGAAGTGAGATGTCCCATACCATTCGCGATAAACAGAAGCTGAAAGCCCGTACCAGCAAAATTCAGGGTCAGGTGGCGGCGTTAAATAAAATGCTGGATGAGCCCCATGAATGCGCGGCTGTTCTGCAACAAATTGCCGCGATCCGCGGCGCGGTGAATGGCCTGATGCGGGAAGTGATTAAAGGCCATCTGACTGAGCATATTGTTCATGAAGAAGATGTTGTGAAACGTGAGGCCGATCTGGACGTCGTACTGAGCGTGCTGAATTCTTACGTGAAATAACCTCCTGTGCCGCAGGTCTGATCACGCCAAAAGGGGCCGAAGCCCCTTCTTTATATTTCCGTCACTGAGTATCGCGATTAGCTTTTGACTTGTTTGGTGGCAAAACCTTTGTTTAGTTTGCGCCAGTACACCAGCCAGGTGATCAGCGCACAGACCACGTAAAACACCAGGAAGACTTTCATCGCGCCAGCCGGTGAACCGGTCAGCGCCAGTGAAGTCCCGAACGCTTTAGGAATAAAGAAACCGCCAATCGCGCCGATTGAAGAGATAAAACCGAGCGCCGCAGCAGTATCCGTCACCGCTTCACGCAGCGCTTCATCATCGCTGGCGCCACGCGCTTTAGCCTGGTCAGTAGTGAGTTTGCGGAAAATCACCGCAATCATCTGGTAGGTGGAGCCACTGCCCAAACCGGCCGTCAGGAACAGCACCATAAATACCGCGAAGAATGCCGGGAAGTTGCCGCCCGCGCCGCCGACCGGCAAGGTCAGGAACAGTAAACCGGCAAAAATCGCCATGACGATGTAATTCACCAGGGTTACGCGAATACCGCCAAGGCGGTCTGACAGCATGCCTCCCGCAGAACGCGCCAGCGCGCCAAAGAACGGGCCGAAGAAGGCGAATTGCAGGATGTTAACGTCGGGGAACTGGGTTTTAGTCAACATCGCAAAACCGGCGGAGAAACCGATAAATGAGCCGAAAGTCGCCAGATACAATATGCTCATGATCCACAGATGACCGCGTTTCAGCACCGGCAACTGCTGGCGGATTGAGGCTTTAGAAGACGCCAGATCGTTCATACCAAACCAGGCAGCAAGCGTACCGATGATCAAAAAGGGTACCCAGATCCACGCCGCATTTTGCAGCCACATGTCCGCACCGTTCGCCAGCGTTTGTTTATCGCTGAAAGCCGCAAACACACCCAGGGAGATGACCAGCGGCGCAACCAGTTGCATCACGCTCACGCCCAGATTACCCAGACCACCATTGATCCCTAATGCGCCGCCCTGCTTCGCTTTCGGGAAGAAGAAGCTGATATTGGACATGCTCGAGGCGAAGTTTGCTCCACCGAAACCGCACAACAGCGCAATGATCAGGAAAACGTTATACGACGTGGTGGTATCCTGCACCGCAAAACCCAGCCACAGGCACGGCAGCACCAGAAACACGGTACTGATGGCTGTCCAGCGGCGGCCGCCGAACAGTGGGATCATAAAGGAGTAAGGCACGCGTAACAGTGCGCCGGACACGGACGGAATAGCGGTCAGCATAAACAGCTGATCCGTGGTGAAGTTAAAACCGACTTTATTGAGGTTAACGGAGACCAGGCTGAACAGCATCCAGACGCAGAACCCCAGCAACAAACACGGCACGGAAATCCATAAATTACGGCTGGCCACTTTATGCCCGGTCTTTTCCCAAAAGGCCGGATCTTCCGGACGCCAGTCCTGCAGCAGGCGTGACGGTTTTTCCGTCGGTGAAGCTGATGTGTGTGACATGTGTACCTCGGTGGCAACGCATTGTTGTTGTAATGATTAAGTTATGTCGCACACACTAGGTAGAGCCCCGCTTCAGGATGTTGATACAAATCAACGCAATCGCAGGTGGATAATGCAGGAAAAATGACCATGAATCCTTTGTGAGTATCCGGTGAAAAAAGAATAAACTGCTAGTATTCATAAAGTTGATGAAGAAATATTCTTTCATCTAATGAAGGTATAAATCAGATGGAAATAAAGGAGTAACCATAAAGAGGTATAGGGAAACTTCCTCTGATCATAAAAAATGCCCACTCTGTACAGGCTGGCGTCAGCCCGGCACGGTATCCGCAGCTTTCGATATAGGTTCAGGAAATACTATTCATGTTTAAACGCGCACTGCCTTCTTTGTCGCTCATCAGCCAGATCACATTGCTGATGCTGCTGCTCGGCCTTCTGGGCATTGGCGGAATGAGCATGGCGGCGTGGATGGCGGGCAGTATCGAAGGCAACGCCCATGCGATTAATAAAGCAGGTTCACTGCGTATGCAGAGTTACCGGCTGTTGTCGCAGGTCCCTCTGAGCGAAACCAGTGCCCGTTATATCAGCCAGATGGAAGCTGACGAAAGCAGCGCCGATTTATTACAGGCGGTAGAGCGCGAAAACCTGCAACCGCAGTTTCTGGCGTTACGTCAGTACTGGCAAACTACCCTGCGCGACCAGCTTCTGGCGGCTAAGCATCCGCAAGATGTATCAGCCAATATCGCCGTATTTGTCGGCCAGCTTGATGTGCTGGTCGCCGCACTTGAGTACAAAACCGAATACCATCTGCAACAGATTTCGCTGATTCAGCGCGGGCTGGTGGCGGTCACTGTATTACTGATGGCGCTGACCATCTGGTTCCTGCGCCGCCATCTGTTAACGCCCTGGAAAAGCCTGCTCGCACAGGCCAGCGCCATTACCGCCGGGGATTTCAGCCACCGCTATCAGCGCAAACGTGTGGCGAATGGCGATGCGCATAATGAAATGGATATTCTCGGCGATTCGCTTAACAGCATGTCGCTGGCGCTGGCGGAGATGGTTGATAATCTGGCGCAGCGCGTGGCAGAAAAAACCGCCGACCTGCAACAAAAAAATCAGATGCTGGATTATCTGTACCGTGTGAGCCGTCAGCTTCACACCAGCGACCCGCTTGAGGTGCGCATGGAGCCGGTGCTGAAAGAGTTACAGTCACTGACTCCGCTGAGCGGCATTCAGTTGCGGCAATACGAAAATAACAGTGTGGAAGTGTTCAATGAATTTAGCCATGCTTCACCCCGTCAGCCTGACAGCCCTAAGGTCGGTGAACATGCGGATGACGGCGGCGAATCCCTGAGCTGGAGCCTGCGCGACGATCGTGAAAATTACGGTGTGTTGCTGGCACAGTTGCCGCCGGGCCAGTATCTGGATGACGATCAGCAGCAACTGCTACATACCCTGCTGGAACAGCTCACCAGCACCCTGATGCTGGCGCGTCAGGCAGAACATCAGCAGCAGTTAATGCTGATGGAAGAACGCTCAGCCATCGCCCGCGAACTGCACGATTCGCTGGCACAATCGCTGTCGTGCCTGAAAATTCAGGTGGCCTGCCTGCAAATGCACGCTGACACGTTCTCTGAAGAAGATAAAAATCTGTTGCAGCAAATGCGTGAGGAACTGAGTACCGCTTATCGTCAGTTGCGGGAACTGCTGACCACGTTCCGACTGACGCTCAATACTCCCGGCCTGCGTGCTGCCCTGCAACATACCGTGGATGAATTCTCGCGCCGCATGGGTTTGTCCATCGGTTTTGATTACCAGATCCCGCCGCGTTCCGTGCCGGCCAATCAGGGTATTCACCTGCTGCACATCGCCCGTGAAGCCCTGAACAATGTTTACAAACACGCTAACGCCACGCAGGTATCGCTTTCACTGCACTGTCATGAGGGCGAAATCAACATGCGTATTTGTGACAACGGCGAAGGTATTTCACAGGACGTCGAGCGACAAAATCATTATGGCCTGATCATCATGCAGGATCGCGCCAGTACCTTACACGGCAGCTGTCGGGTCGCCCGACGCCCGGATGGCGGCACAGAAGTCACGGTGCGTTTCCGTCCGGAAGCACTGCCTGTCAATCCCCAGGAGCAAGTATGAACGACATCACCCCTTCCACTATTTTGCTGATTGACGATCATCCTATGCTGCGTAACGGCGTGAAACAGCTGATCGCGCTGGACTCGCGTCTCAAGGTCATTGGCGAAGCCAGCAATGGCGAACAAGGCGTTGAACTGGCGAAACAGCTCGACCCGGATCTGATCCTGCTGGATCTGAATATGCCGGGCATGAACGGGCTGGATACCCTCGACAGCATGCGCCAGACCTCGCTTTCCGGTCGTATCGTGGTATTCAGCGTGTCGAATCACGAAGATGACGTGGTGACAGCCCTGAAACGTGGCGCGGATGGTTATTTACTGAAAGATATGGAGCCGGAAGATTTGCTGGCCGCGTTGCATAACGCCGCCGCCGGGAAGATGGTGCTGAGCGAAGCGCTGACGCCGGTGCTCGCCGCCAGCCTGCGTGAAAGCCGCCCGAGCGGTGACCGCGATATTCAGTCCCTGACGCCGCGCGAACGCGACATCATCAAACTGATCGCTGAAGGTTTACCGAACAAAATGATCGCCCGCCGGTTGAATATCACCGAAAGCACGGTGAAAGTGCACGTCAAACATCTGCTGAAAAAAATGAAACTCAAATCCCGCGTCGAAGCGGCGGTATGGGTGTTGCAGAGTAATGTGCTTTAACAAGGTGTTAGCCTTTAAAACCCCCTCCCTGCCTCCCCCTTCGCTGGGGGAGGAGCAAAAAGCTAAACCCTCAGTGGCTCGATCAGAAATTCAGCCCCGCGTCGTTGCCGTATTGCGGTTGCGCAGTCAGCGGCGGGGATACATTGAGGGTGATCCAGTTTGACGTCACTTTCTGCGATTTACTGTCTTCCACGGTCACCGACAGACGATAAATGTTGGTGGCGTCCGGGGAATCATCCCACGGCGGCACAATCACACTCCAGCCATCGGGATTACGGTTATTCGCGGGTGGCGTCAGGCTCAGCGCCTGCGTATCGCCCTGCCAGCTCAGCGCCACCACTGAATTCAGCGCGCGCAGTTGCAGTTTCAGCGGCACAGTTTCACCCGGCTGCAATGACCACGGCGGCGTGGCTAAAAACACCGACAAGGTTTTACGCTGTTTGAATTCCATCACCGGCATATTATTGCGATCAACCATGTCCATGCGGCTTCCGCGCAGCGAGCGCGCTGCCGCGACATTCCGGAAAGACAATTGTTGATCCAGCGGCACACCCAGCCGGTAATTGAGGGTCAGCTTAACCACATCCTGATTATCGCCATCCTGCCCGGCCTGATGCTCGGCCATCACCGTCACCAGCGGTACCGGTGTGTAATTCACGCCAAACGACACCGCCGAGGGATTACTCTGCCGCGTGCCGTTGCCGAACAAATCCACCTGATGACCGAAATACTGCTCATAACTCAGCGAAGCCCCCAACTGGCGGTAGAACGGTAAATAGCCTTTGGTGGTGATGTCATAGCCACGCGCCTGACGGCGCAGTTGCGCAGACGTACTGCTGTCGGCTTTATAGGACGAAAACGGATGATAATAATTGGTGGAGAAACGCAGGTAATCTGTCCAGGCTTCCGCGCCCAGACTGCCGCGCGTCAGCTGATGATCGAAATCATTATCCACAAAAGCGTTATATCCCAGCATCCACGCGCCGGTGTTGAAGCGCTGGCCCAGGCCGAAATTACCGACAGTGGCATCCGTCTCGCTTTGCAGGCCAATCTGGCTGTAAACCAGATTGGTTTGAGAATTATATAGCGGGCTGAAAAGCCGGCCGGAGCTGCCGTCAAGATTACGCCCGGTCATATCCAGTGAGGTGCTCACTGTTCCCAGCGGCGAAAGCAAACTGCTGGTTTCTTTTTGCACCAGTTTCGCGGCCTGACTCAACGCCAGCGTCTCCGCCTGCACACGCAGGGGATCATCGCTGTCCGTAGTGGTGGCTCCCAGCTCTTTCAGCGTGGTAGCAAGTTGTTTTTCAGTGGCCGTCGGTCCGGTATTGTTATGGATATACTGGCTGCCAAGGCTCGGTAACGTCTGAGACGCTTGGGTCGGGGTGCCATTGTTAAAGACAGAACTTTCGTCGCTGGCAGGCAGAAAACCGCTGAGGTTATAGCTGAGTGCGCCGTATTCGGTGGGTTCTGCCGTCAGCGCACTGGCGCTTACAGCATAGAAGGCGGTTCCCCCAGCCATCAGCAAAGAGGCGCAGGTCTTACCTGCAAATCGCTTCAATAAATCAGAAAAAAAATCTGTGACGTCAGTCATACCTTACACATTTTGCCCGTAAGGTTTGATCTTACCGCACGGTCAGCATAATTCAACCTTCACGCCACGAACGGCCACATACATCATTTCCTTAAATGAAATCATGCCAATTCATTTCCATAGTGAATACATGGATGATTTGCTGTCACATCACAAAAAATATCACCTAAAATAACACCAAAGATATCATTGCACACATTTGATAACATTTTTAACAAACCAACCATTTATCTTTACAGTCTGTTTTCATTTATCCTTAGCAGGTTAACGATTATCCCGACGCCACCCGACTGCCCTGGCAGAGTGCGTCCGGACCTTAAAGTGATGTATACCAACAGGGAACATAAATGAGCAAAAAAACCTTGCCCGGCGTGACCCGCAGACAAATTCTCTCCTTCACGGCCGCCTCCGCAGTACTGGGTGCCGCCAAAGCCGCAAATGCGGTGACGCTCAAAGGCACGCCCGTGTGGAGCCCCTTTGACGCCAGCCCGCCGCCGCAGATTGAGACCGATGGCTGGGCGTTCTTCACCGACGCCGAAGCCGCTGCTATGGAAGCTATTGTTGACCGTCTGGTGCCCGCCGATGACCTGAGCGTGGGCGGTAAAGATGCCGGATGCGCAGTGTTTATCGACCGTCAGCTGGCCGGATTCTACGGCACTTATTCCCGCCTCTATATGCAAGGCCCTTTCCAGGACGGTACACCGGAACAAGGTGACCAGTCACCGCTGGTTCCGCAACAGCGTTACCGTCTTGGTCTGGCCGCACTGGATAAATACACCCGGTCACAGCATCAGAAATTATTCAAAGATCTGCCCGGTGACCAACAGGATCAAATCCTGTCAGGCCTTGAGAGTGGAAAAATTGCCCTTGATGGGATCGATTCCAAATTGTTCTTCGCCATTGCACTTAAGAACACGATGGAAGGTTTCTTCGCTGACCCGATTTATGGCGGTAACCGCAATATGGTGTCGTGGAAAATGCTGGGCTTTCCTGGCGCACGCTACGACTACCGCGAATATGTCGGCAAACATAACCAGAAACTCGATCTCGAACCGCTGAGCATTTCCGGCGGCGACGCATGGAAAATGAAAAGCTAAGGGCAGAACAATATTATGGCAAAAAAATTACCCAAAACCGACGTGGTGGTGATCGGACTCGGCTGGGCTGGCTCGATCATCGCCAATGAATTGTGCGACGAAGGTCTGAATGTGGTGGCGATTGAACGCGGTCCGTGGCGTGATACGGCGCGCGATTTCAACGTAGCCACCGTTACTGATGAATTGCGTTACAACACCCGTCAGGAACTGATGTTACGCACCCGTCAGAACACCATCACCATCCGCAACAATCCGGCGCAAACGGCTTTGCCGATGCGCGAATGGGGATCTTTCCATCCGGGTAACGGCACCGGCGGCGCAGGCAACCACTGGGCGGGGATCACCTTCCGTTTCCAGCCAGATGAATTCCGCCTGAAAAGCCATCTGACTGAACGTTACGGCGCGAACGCCATCCCGGAAGAGTTAGTTCTGCAAGACTGGGGCACCGACTGGGAAGAAATGGAACCGCATTACGCCTCTTTCGAACGTCTGGCCGGCGTGTCCGGTAAAGCCAGTAACGTGAACGGCGAACATCATGAAGGCGGTAACCCGTATGAAGGGATGCGCTCGATTGAATATCCGACCCGCCCGATGGATCAGCCTTACGGCCCGACACTGTTTGCTGAAGCCGCGCGCAATATGGGCTACAAAGCGTTCCCGGTGCCCTCTTCCCTGATTTCCGAGCCTTACACCAACCCGCTCGGTGTAAAAATGGGGCCCTGTACCTACTGCGGCTTCTGCACCAACTACGGCTGCGCGAACTATTCCAAGGCCAGCGCCATCACCACCGTATTACCGGCGCTGATCCGCAAGGAGAATTTCGAAGCCCGCACCAACTGTGAAGTGATGCAGGTGTTGACCGATTCCACCGGTAAACGCGCCACAGGCGTGGTCTATATCGACTCGTCCGGTGACGAGTGGGAACAACCGGCTGATCTGGTGATCGTCAGTGCCTTTACCTTCGAAAACGTCCGTCTGATGCTGCTTTCCGGCATCGGTAAACCCTATGACCCGGTCACCTTAAGCGGCACCACGGGCCGTAATTACGCTTATCAGACCGCCAACGGTGTGCAACTGTTCTTCGATGACAAAAACTTTAACCCGTTCATCGGTGCAGGCGCGGTCGGGATGGGCATCGACGATTTCAACAACGACAACTTCGATCACAGCGGTCTGGGCTTCTTTGGCGGTGGCAGTATCCGTGTCACACCCATCGGCGGTGCGCCCATCGGCTACCGCCCTGTTCCGCCGGGAACGCCGAAATGGGGAAGCGAATGGAAAAAAGCCACGGTCGCCAACTATCTCAGCTCGATGTCGATCGGCTGTGAGGCCAGCAGCTACACCACCAAAACCAACTATCTGTCGCTGGATCCAAACTATAAAGACCGTCTGGGTCGCCCGCTGCTGCGCGTGACCTTCGATTTCCCGGAAAACGATCTGAAAATGGCCGCGTATTGCACCGGTAAAGTGGCCGAAATCGCCAAGGCGATGAATCCGCGTCAGCTGGTCGCTAATCCGATGAAAGGCCACTGGAACGGTACGCCGTATCAGTCTTCCCACGTGGTCGGCGGATTTGTGATGGGCGCGGATCCGTCCACCAGCTCGGTAAACAAACATCTGCAAGTCTGGGATGTGCCTAATCTGTTTGTGGTCGGCGCGTCTGCCTTCCCGCAAAACCCGGGCTATAACCCGACCGGCACCGTCGGCGCGCTGGCGTTCAAAGCCGCCCATGCAATCCGTAACTACTATCTGAAAAAACCGGGAGAGATGATCGCATGAAAAAGTTAACCTCATTCTCACTCGGTTTACTGGCTTTGAGCATCAGCGGGCTGGCCCACGCGGCAGGCGACGGCTCTTTCGAACAGGTGGAACGTGGCCGGTATCTGGCAACGGTGGGCGACTGCGCCGCCTGTCATACCGCCTCCACGCCGGATGCCAAACCTTTCGCCGGTGGCGTACCGATTGAAACACCGTTTGGCCGTCTGGTCGGCGCAAACATTACGCCAGATGTGCAAACCGGTATCGGCAAATGGACGTTCGATGATTTCCAGCGCGCGATGTCCGAAGGCATCGGCCACGGCGGCAAACGTCTTTACGGTGCGATGCCGTTCACGGCCTACACCAAAGTAACCCGCGAAGATAACGCCGCCATCTGGGCATATCTGCAAACCCTGCAACCGGTGCATCACGAAGTCGAGACTAATCAGTTGCCGTTCCCGTTCAACGTGCGTACCAGCCTGATGGGCTGGAACTGGCTGAACTTCACCCAAGGCGAATTCAAACCGCAGATGGATAAATCAGCGGAATGGAACCGTGGCGCGTATATCGTTGAAGGTCTGGGACACTGCGGCACCTGTCATACACCGAAAAATATGATTGGCGGCGACAAGGACAGCGAGTTCCTGCAAGGCGCAGTGGTAGAAGGCTGGGTCGCGCCGGACATCACCAGCAACAAGCACACCGGTGTCGGCAACTGGACGCAGGAAGATCTGATGCAATATCTGAAAACCGGGTCTAACCGTTTCGATATCGCTTCCGGTCCGATGGCGGAAGAAGTCACTAATTCGTCTCAGCACTGGACGGATGCTGATCTCAAAGCCGTGGCGGTGTACCTGAAAGACAGCGGTCATGACAGCGGCAGCAAAGCCCCTGCACCGGTGAAAGCCGATGATAAGGCGATGGTGGCCGGGAAAAATATCTATGCTGACCGGTGTTCCGCATGCCATACGCCAGCCGGAAAAGGTCAGGAAGGTCTGTTCCCGCGTCTGGCCGATTCACCGCTCATCAACCAGACCAACGCCACATCGCTTATCCGCGTGGTGCTGACGGGCAGCCGTCCGGTGGCTACCGACAGCCAACCGACCGCGCCGTCGATGCCATCGTTTGATGCCAACATGAGCGATGCTGATGTCGCTAACGTGCTGACGTATATCCGTAACAGCTGGGGAAATGCCGCCGCGCCGGTTTCTGCCTCAGACGTGAAAGAGTTACGCGCAGAACTGAAGAAATAAGCAGGGATCTGCTGAAATGTTAAAGGCCGCGAGAGCGGCCTTTATTTTGAATGCATCATGGAGAAATCAGTGCCGGGGCGGCATCTGCATAATCTGCACTAACAGATGATCATTATTCTGGTTTAATTGCACCAGATGTTTGCATTCTACTTTTATTGCAGTGAGCTGTTCTTCAGTCAGCGAGTACGGCAGATTAATATCAATGCTGTACATATTCTGCTGCTCAGCCAGTTCAATCAGCCGGACAATATTGGTCTCGTCGCTGACCTGGGTGGAAACTACCTGTAAGGCCAGTGCGCGCAACGCTTCCTGCCTGGATTTTTCTTTTTTCGAACGGGATTTCAGAACCATGCCAAAGAACGGCATCACGCCATAAATAGCGTCGACAAAACTCCATTTCTTTTTGCAGGATGCGGACAAGTATTCCATGTAGTCAAAGGATGCTTGTTGACTGCGCGCATCGGGTACCAGGCGGTTTTCATTCATCCCCTCTTCCTCTTCCTGGTCAGGGTCAATCAATTATTTAATCAATGTATAACGCCGAAGATATTCAGCTATATAATGGCATAATTCACTAACACTTTGCCAGTCGCTTCCGGTGCTTTCCGTAACGGAAACTGACATGTTCTATTACGCTAGCACGATAGCGTCGCCCTGCGGGTCACGCTATGCTAATCACCGGATTTCTTAAAGCAGCAAGCCAATGAATAAAATCGTTTTTGTAGAAGATGATGCAGAAGTCGGCAACCTGATCGCCGCCTATCTGGGTAAACACGATATCGACGTGCTGGTTGAACCGCGTGGCGATACCGCGCAGGCGCGTATTGAAAAAGAAAAACCCGATCTGGTTCTGCTCGACATCATGCTGCCGGGTAAAGATGGCATGACATTATGCCGCGATTTACGCCCGATCTTCCCCGGCCCGATTGTGTTGCTCACATCACTCGACAGCGACATGAACCACATTTTGTCGCTTGAAATGGGCGCCAGTGATTACATCCTGAAAACAACGCCACCAGCGGTACTTCTGGCCCGTTTGCGGCTGCATTTACGTCAGAGTCCGGCGCAGAATAGCCAAAATGAACAACCGGTTCAGACGCTCAAAAGCGGCAATGCCCTGCATTTCGGTCAGTTGTGCATCGACCCGGTTAACCGCGAAGTGACACTGGTGGATGAAACGATCGTTCTTTCTACCTCCGACTTTGATTTGTTGTGGGAACTGGCAACACACGCCGGGCGCATTATGGATCGCGAAGCGCTGCTGAAAAACCTTCGCGGGGTCAGCTATGACGGGCTGGATCGCAGCATTGATGTCGCGATCTCCCGCCTGCGTCGCAAACTGTATGACAACACCCTTGAGCCATTTCGCATCAAAACCGTGCGCAATAAAGGCTATCTGTTTGCTCCCAACGCCTGGGAGACGTTACAGGAATGAAAAAGCTTTTCATCCAGTTCTTTCTGTTACTGTTGGTCTGTTTCCTGGTGATGGCGATGCTGGTCGGACTGGTTTACAAAGTCACCGCTGAACGTACCGGCCGTCAGTCCATGAACGATTTGATGAAAAGTTCGCTCTACCTGATGCGCAGTGAACTGCGGGAAATTCCGATTAAAGACTGGAACAAAACCATCAATACGCTGGATCTGAATCTGTCTTTCAAACTGCATATCGAGCCGCTCGGAAAACGCAAACTCAGCCCTGTGCTGGATCAACGTCTTAAAGACGGCGAAATTATTGCGCTTGATGACGAATACACTTTCATTCAGCGTGTGCCGCGCAGCCATTATGTGCTGGTGGTCGGCCCTATTCCGTACCTGTTTTATATGCATGAAATGCGGCTGCTGGATCTGGGGTTGCTGATCTTCATCGGTTTATCGCTGGCCCTGCCGGTATTCCTGTGGATGCGCCCGCACTGGCAGGATTTGCTGCGGCTGGAAAACTCCGCGCTGCGCCTCGGTAACGGCCATCTCGACGAACGTATTGATTTTGATTCCACCTCCAGCCTTAACCGGCTGGGCGTGGCCTTTAACCAGATGGCAGACAACATCAGTACGCTGGTCGCCAGTAAAAAACTCCTGATCGACGGTATCGCCCATGAGCTGCGTACGCCGCTGGTCCGCCTGCGTTACCGGCTGGCGATCAGTGAAAACCTGCCGGAGTCGGAACAAAATGCCATCAACCGCGATATCGGGCAGCTTGAAGCGCTGATCGACGAATTGCTGACTTATGCACGTCTGGACCGTCCGCAGGTGGCGCTTAACCTGGAAAAAGTCAATCTGGCCGAATGGCTGGAAGACAAAGTCGATGATTTCCGGCTGATCACCGAGCGCACCATTCTCTATGACGCGCCGCAAAATGCCGATTTCGGCGGCGTGGATTTACGTCTGATGGAGCGTGTGCTGGACAATCTGGTCAATAACGGTCTGCGCTATTCACAACAGACATTGCGCGTCAGCCTGTGGTTAGACAGTGAACTCGCCTGCCTGCAGGTTGAAGACGACGGGCCGGGCATCCCGCCGGAAGAACGTACCCGCATCTTTGAGCCCTTTGTTCGCCTGGACCCGAGCCGTGATCGCGCCACCGGCGGCTGCGGGCTGGGGCTGGCAATCGTCCATTCCATCGCCGTCGCTTATCAGGGGCGTATCGCCGTTGACGGCAGCCCGCTCGGCGGTGCCAGTCTGCGTTTCAGCTGGCCGGTAAAACCCACATTCAATCTGGCTGCAGAACAGCCTAATCACGAAAATCAGGAAGGGAGCCACAATGACCATCGCCTATAAAAAATTACACGACACCTTCGCCCGTTTGTCCCGCTTCGGCCATTTGTCGGCTATTGCAGGCTGGGATGCCGCGGCCATGATGCCACCGGAAGGCGGACAAGCCCGCTCGGAAGCGCTGGCTGAACTGAGCGTGCTGACGCATCAGATCCTCACGGCGAAACAGGTCGGTGAATGGCTGGAACAGGCCAGCGGCGAACAACTTAATGACGTTGAGCAGGCCAATCTGCGCGAAATGCGCCGTCACTATCAGCAGGCGGCTTTGCTGCCGGAAAGCCTGGTACAGGCAAAATCACTGGCCGGCGCACGTTGCGAGCAGGCGTGGCGTATCCAGCGTAAATCGAACGACTGGGAAGGCTTCTCGGATAACCTGAAAGAAGTGGTTAAGCTGAGCCGTCAGGAAGCACAGTTGCGCGCCGAGGCTGCGGGCATCAGCCGTTACGACGCCCTGCTCGATTTATACGAACCGGGCATGACCTCACAGAAGCTGGATGTGCTGTTTGGCGATCTGAAAACCTGGCTGCCGGACCTGTTACAAACCGTGGTTGAAAAGCAAAAATCCGAAACCCGTATTGCGCCACAGGGGCCGTTTGACATCGAAAAACAGCGGCAGCTTGGTCTGAAAGTGATGGGTAAACTGGGTTTTAATTTCGATGCCGGTCGTCTGGATGTCAGCGCGCACCCGTTCTGTGGCGGGGTTCCGCAGGATGTACGTATCACCACACGTTACAATGAAAATGAATTCCTCAGCGCCATGATGGGGGTTATCCACGAAACCGGTCATGCACGTTACGAGCAAAACCTGCCAAAAGAATGGCTGGGCCAGCCGGTTTCCAACGCCCGTTCGATGGGTGTTCACGAATCACAAAGCCTGCTGTTTGAAATGCAACTGGGTTGCAGCGAGCCGTTCCTGAAATCTGTGTATCCGCTGGTTATCGAGCAATTCGGTCACCGTGAAGGGCTGGATGAAAGCAACTTCATGAAGCTGAACCAGCACGTCCAGCCGGGCCTTATCCGTGTTGACGCCGATGAACTGAGCTATCCGGCACACGTCATTCTGCGCTATGAAATCGAAAAAGCGCTGATGGAAGGTGAAATAGAAGTTGATGATATTCCGGCCCTGTGGAACAGAAAGATGCAGGAATATCTTGGCATCGACACTGTCGGCAACTACCGCGACGGCTGCATGCAGGATATCCACTGGACCGACGGTGGCTTCGGTTATTTCCCGACATATACCCTCGGCGCGATGTACGCCGCGCAGTTGTTCCAGACGGCTAACAAAGCCATTCCGACGTTGCAGGATGACATTGTCCGCGGTGACCTGACCGCCCTGTTCCAGTGGCTGCAACAGAATATCTGGCAGCACGGCAGCCGGTTCACGACAGATCAGCTGATGAAAAACGCGACAGGCGAAACGCTGAATCCGGCGTTCTTCCGGGCGCATCTTGAAGGGCGATACTTGTAGGCGGAAGGCGTGCGTTGTCGATTTTTTAAATATAAATCAATAAGTTGAAGTTTGCTTTAAAAGGGAAGTTGCCATTAATACCCCCTCCCCGCC
>NZ_JYDF01000134.1:0-1421 GCF_003263525.1 Rahnella sp. NRRL B-41462
TTTACATAGAGAACATGATTAAAAAACTCACTATTAACCCTAATCACTTCCGGCCATTTTGCTCAGATTTTTATTACTGTGATTAAAAAACCCTCGTTTTCATCAGGTTAAAAATGCGTCACTTCACATTTTTGGCGTAAAGTTCCCTTGAATTTGTAAAATAATAATGATAACAATTATCATTAAGTTTAACATCCGTCACGTTTCGGTTAAGTGACTGCCCTTCGCACGTCACGCTTTTGTGCGGAACACATGTTGGCTTTTGGGTTTATTACACACGCATCAATTAATCACTCAATCATTATTGAGTTATTTATAGGGATTATGAATATGTTGTTGGCTTTCCCCCTCAAACGCTCGGTGCTTATGTGCGCGCTGGCAATGCCGGTTGCCTCAATGGCTGCTGAAGACACCGTCATTGTCAAAGCCGCGCCTGCGGATACCGCCGATGCTCCGACGCAGGGTTACAGCGCGAAAACCAGTAAAAGTGCGACCAAAACGGATCAGCCGCTGATCACCACCGGTCAGGCCGTTTCTGTTGTGACCCGTCAGCAAATGACTGACCAGAACGCCACCACGGTTAACGCTGCACTGAACTACACGCCAGGCGTATTCACCAACTTTGCCGGCGGCGCAACGCGTTATGACACCATTTCCCTGCGCGGTTTCCACGGCGGTGACGTCAACAACACCTTCCTCGATGGCCTGCGGATCCTGAGCGATGGCTCGACCTATAACTCCATTCAGGTTGATCCGTGGTTCCTGGAACGTATTGATGTGGTGAAAGGACCGTCTTCTGCGCTTTACGGCCAGAGCATTCCCGGCGGTGTGGTAGTGGAATCCACCAAGCGCCCGCAGTTTGCTGAAGAAGGTCACTTCCAGCTTTCCGGTGGCACGCAAAATACCAAAGGCGGCGCATTCGATTACACCAATGCCATCAACGATCAGCTGGCATTCCGTCTGACCGGGATGACCCGCAGCAGCGATACGCAGTACGATCACCAGCGTGAAGAGCGTTACGCGATTTCGCCACAGTTGCTGTGGACGCCGGATGAAAATACCTCGCTTTTACTGCGCGCGTATCTGCAAAAAGATCCGTCCGGTGGCTACCACGCCGCGGTTCCGGCTGACGGCAGCCTCTACGGACAGAAACTGAGCCGGGGTTTCTTCGATGGCGAAAGCACCCGCAACCAGTTCAAACGCTGGGAGCAAATCTACAGCTACGAATTCCAGCACGCGTTTAACGACGTCTGGTCATTCCGCCAGAATGCCAACTACACGCATTCCAACACCGAGTTGGATCAGGTGTATCAGGCGGGCTGGAATGCGGACCGTACCGAGATGAGTCGTTATTATTCCGGTGAGAAGTCCTCGCTGGATACTTTTGCGATTGATAACCAGCTCGAAGCGGATTTCGCGAC
>NZ_JYDF01000135.1:0-25422 GCF_003263525.1 Rahnella sp. NRRL B-41462
AAAAAAAACTAACATTCCCTTACGTTTCCTTGCCTTCTATGAATCAAATGCTACGATCCTGCAATCTCTCTTACTCCGAATCTTCTCATGTTAAAAATTTTTGTTAAGTATGCATTTATTGGTGGTCTTAATACCGCAATCCATTGGTTAACTTTTGCAGCCGTATACTACTCGTTTGGTCATGAGCAAATGATCAGTAACTTTGCGGGATTTTGCGTCGCTGTCACATTTAGTTTCTTTGCTAACGCCAAGTGGACTTATCAGGCAGAACACACAACTACAAAATACTTTCTGTATGTTGGCTTCATGGGGGCGCTTGCTCTGGCCTGCGGTTACCTGGGTGATGAGGTCGAGCTTAACCCAATATTAACCCTGATAGGTTTTTCAGCAATAAGCCTCCTTATTGGGTTCCTATACTCGACATTCATCATATTTAGGGAAGAGTAATGAAAATATCTCTTGTCGTCCCTGTCTTCAACGAAGAGGACACCGTCGCTATTTTTTATCGGACAGTCCGTGAACAACTGTCTCAGCACGAGGTGGAGATTGTTTTCATTAACGACGGTAGTAGCGACAATACAGAAAGCCTAATTAACGCGCTGGCAAAATCAGATTCGCTCGTTAAAGCGCTATCCTTCACCAGAAACTTTGGTAAAGAGCCCGCTCTATTCGCAGGCCTAGAAGCTTCAACAGGTGATGTGGTCATTCCTATTGATGTTGACCTTCAGGATCCAATTGACGTGATCCCCCGACTTGTAGAGAAGTGGCAGGAAGGTGCAGATGTTGTTCTGGCTAAACGAGCAGACAGGTCGTCAGACAGCCATTTTAAGCGTAAAAGTGCTGAGTGGTTTTATAAGCTCCATAACATGATCAGCAAGCCTAAGATTGAGGAAAACGTTGGCGATTTCAGGTTAATGTCTCGCGCGGTCGTAGAAAACATTAAGTCGCTCCCTGAACGAAACTTATTCATGAAAGGGGTTCTGTCTTGGGTCGGTGGTCGCACTGAAGTTGTCGAATACACCCGAGATGAACGCGTTGCCGGTTCGACAAAGTTCAATGGCTGGAAACTGTGGAACCTTGCTCTCGAAGGCATTACATCTTTCTCAACTTTCCCGCTTCGCATGTGGACTTATATCGGGCTTTTTGTCGCCGGGCTATCTTTCGCCTACGGTGTATATATGGTTATTGACACACTCATTTTTGGCAACCCCGTTCATGGTTACCCGTCTATTCTGGTTTCTATTCTTTTCCTAGGTGGAATTCAATTAATAGGCATTGGCGTACTTGGTGAATACATTGGGCGTATATATTTAGAAACAAAACAAAGACCAAGATATATTGTTAAAAGGAATAAGAATTGAAAGCGTTAACCCTTTTTTTCTGGCTGGGTGTTTTTATATCGATAATTATGACTATCTTGTTTTTTTTCTCATGGAATAATTACAAGGCGGTTCCACTTCCAAAGTTTGATGAAAAAATTGCCCTCTACTCAATAGATCAATGCACGCTTACAGATAAATTTTTATCCATCCACGGATGGGCAGTTTCTGAACAAGATCCAAAAAGTAAGGTTAGGATCTATGCAAAAAAAATGAATGGTTCCGAGTGGGTTAAGGTAAATTATGCCACTCAAAGCAGACCCGATGTAAGCAAGTTTATCGGAACTTATAATGCTTTTGATAAGTCAGGTTTTGAGGGGGCGATAAGAAATATTAAATTTCTTGGTGGTTTATCAGGAGATATAGCCATCACGATGGCCGATACAAGAGGAAAAGTCAGAGGGGTTATGTATGAATGCAAGTAAATGGAAGTTCTATTTTGTGACAGGTCTAATCGTAGTGTTCTACATAACCATGTTTCAAACCCTGAGATTGAGAACCAGTAATGATGATGTTTTCTTTTATAACGCACTGAATACAAGAAACGTTTTAGAATTCATGCTTTACAGATATGATACTTGGAGTGGTAGATTTACCATCGAGGGCCTACTAGCATCAACGATACATTTTAGCACTTTCTGGAAGGTTATAATACCTTCAGCATTCATACTTCTTGCCTGTTCTATAAGTCGTATTGCAACTGGCGAGATACGGCTTAATTTTGTGCTCGGTTCATCAGTTCTATTGCTTCTTGTACCTAAACTAATAAATATTGATTCTTTTTATTGGGTTACAGGTGCTTATAATTACATCATCCCATTCTCTCTTGCTACTTATTCCCTTTCCATTTTTTTAAAGCATGAACGAGGGTTAGTTAATTCTTACTTATCATTAGTGGCGTTAGTTGTTGCTGGATTTTCAGAGCAATCCGCAGTCTTTTTGCTACTAATTTGCTATAGCTTAATTGTGTTGAAAAAGGTTAAAATCTCATGGTATTCAATTGGTTTTATTATTGTATTAACCATATGCTCTGCATTCCTTTTCCTTGCTCCTGGAAATGAAATTCGGTCTTCTGCAGAATCCATTAATTGGATGCCGCAATTCTTCGAGTACAGTATATTATTAAAATTAATGTTTGGGATAGACAGGGTCGGAATGGCAATGAGTATGCCATTTAACATCCCACTTATCACTCTATGTATTGCTTTGATTTTGAAAACAAACAAAAAAGCATTAAGTAATTATATTTCATCAGCCATCATACTGTCTTATATATTTCTTAACTTTTACACAAGCTTAAAAGGCTCAGCTCTTCATTCGCATTTCTTTAATTGGCTAAGTCCTGACCTACTATATCCGTGGGCGGAAAAATTCTCGTCTATAACTGGCCAAGTTTATCTTTTATACACCATGTTGTTTATAGTTTGTATCATGTTCAGATCATCGCTATTCATAGGCGGCCTTAACCGAAGCCTTATTCCGTTGGTGGCAACATCTTGCGCATTTGCCAGCATAGTCATGATTGGTTTTTCTCCAACAATCTATGCATCATATTTTAGAATTTTATATATGTTTAACATCTGCGTTATTATTGCCACATGTAACATTATTTATATGAAAATAGAAAATGAGTGATATTGGAAGGGGGATACCCCCTTCTTTTTCTATACCTCAGCCTTGGTAAACCCTCCCGTCTTAGGGTTGTATGAATCACCAATCCCGCCAGCGGCAGGATCATCAACCCTGACGGCAATACAACCATCCGGTGGTGCCCATTCCTGAACACCGTCCCAGTCGATACGATTGATAACAATGTTTGTTGAGATATCAATCACTGCGTAAGTGTAAGTTTCATCATTCATCATGCATACTCCCAAACAATAAACATACCCTTGGTTGCATTACCGCCATAAACAGCTGCGCTGTTTGTTGCCACGCCACGCTCCGCCTCCACCCGCCCCGTAACCCGCAGCATTACCACCAGCATTTCCACCCGCAGCAATTGCCACATTACCTCCGCCGGTGCCAAAGCGTGATGGTGCCCCCTGACCAGAAGCCGCGGCGCCGCTAAATACTTTACCGGATTGCCCGAACACCCCTGGTGTTACAAAGCCACTAATGTGTCCACTTAAAGTAGGATTTCCACCTACGGCCCCGCCTCCATTTTCAAAGTAAGCCACAGTGGAAGCCTGCGCTGATGCACCACCGCCTCCGCCGCCTGGTATGCTCATTAGTGACCCGAACGTTGATGTACCACCTGCTGCGCCGCTGGCGTAGTTTAGTGCGCCAATTGCACCTATCGTGACAGCAACACTACTAAACCCGGATGTATACCATGCTTCGGCATAGCCTCCGGAAGCACCACCACTGCAACATGTACATCCGTTTGAGCCAGATGCAATACTCCCAGCACCATTACCACCAGTACCGATACCCTGAACAAAAATCTTTTTCGTTCCTGCGGTAGGCGTGTATGTGGTGCTGGCAGTGATGTATTTCACAGCTAACAACCGACCGGGTCCCGTTAGCGATAACAATGATGCTAACAATTGCGCATCATTAGACGGGTCGAGTGTTAGCCCCGCACCAGTGACGACGTTGGCTATTTCGCGCTGGATAGTATTCAGCCAGGCTGCATCGATAATCGTTGGGGGTGTCCCTGCAGCGACATTACCGTTTGTCCACTCGCCGTTAGCATCCGCTGTGGACGTTATGTTCCCAATTTTTTGCATAGAAATTCCCTCGCCAGTAAAGGCGCTGATAAAAAATTTTAAAAGATTAATGATTAATTCGAATAACCGAAAAGCACAATTGTATGAGATGGCGCAAGTGTATTGAGACGACACTCAAGCCGCTTATTTCCCCAAGAGCGCAAAGGGTCACCGGCGTAAGACTGGCCAGCCTGAGCATAGGAAATCGTTGTTTCGGGCGCTGTTACCAGCCAGGTGAAGGGCCAGTTCTCCCCGTTAAGCGCATCACCGCAGACCGACATTCCCGCCCGCGCCTGACGGTAAACCGTCACGGTAATGTCATAACCCAGCGCTTTGGCTACACCTATGAAATAAGAAGCGGACTGACCGCCCGTACTGAAAAGCTTCGAGACCACTGACTTTTGCCTGACGGCAATGCTGTCATTTTCCCCTATGGCACAATCGTCCGGGAGCCCGAGCGTTTTCTCCCAGTCGGTTAACATAATGGTTGCTGTCGCCGGGAAAGCGCCGATTAACAATGATACTGCCGCACCATCACTGTCCTGATATGACTGTGCCAGCGCCCGCAATACGGCGGTTTGAACACCATCAGTTTTGCGTGACCAAACCAGTCCGGTTGGCATTAAATTTTGCAGCGCTGACGTGTAATCTTCTAAAGTAAACCGGCTCATGTATAAGTCACCGTACCCCTTACCGGCAATTGCCCGGTCGTGGTGGTAATATTTGCCGAGGGAGAAGTCAGGATAAACCCACCCGTACCGCTGACATTACTGATGGCAATCAGCAGATCAGACAGATAAATCGTGGCCCCCTGAGGGTTGCCGGACTCGAACAACACCCCATCAATGGCAGCGGCAATCGCGGCAGTTGTTGTACTGTCAGCCGATGCCAGGCCGCTAATCGTAAAATTGATGGTCGTTTTAATTGGCGAACAGACATACACCAGTGCCGTGACGGGCTGAAGCGGGTAGATATAATCCGCCACCTTTTTTTGATCCCCGGTCGCCTTGGTGCCCGACCAGCTGTCGAGTGGGGAAATACCATCGGTACCCACGGGAAAACCATTATTCGACGTGTCATTACCGTCAATCATGATATACACGCCAACAGTACCGGCCCCCATAAGCCTGCGTACCGTCCACGCCCGCGTAACACCTGCTACGGCAAGCGCCCAGGCTTCATAGTCATCATCATTTCCGCCCTGTGGTGTATTTTGGTAGGCAAGCAGTGTCCGGGAACGGAAAGCATCTTCGGTTTCGATATCTGCGCCATCCGTAATGGCCGTGCTGATAGTCGCTATCGAGTCAACGCCTGAAATGCTGACATCCAGCGTCAGTTGGGTACCTGCCGGGGTATTCCCCGCATCGCCGCCACCCGTCGGGTCATCATTGGGATCAGGCAACACCGCAGTGATTGCGCCAGTTGCCGTGCCTGAGGACCCAATATCTACCTCCGCATCTGTCGTGTACTGGTAACCATCTCCCCGGTTTAAGACGGTACCCGCCGGAATAGCGGTTCCTGCAATGCCGGTGAAAAGGGTGGCATTGTTTGTCCCGGCGTTGGCTGCTTTTTGCGTCAGGCTTTTTAAAGCAGCCCACCCCGCAAGATTCTCATCCGTCGCGCTCCACGGCACTGACTGCTTCGCTATCCAGTCAAGATAGCCATAATGGAGGTAAGCCAGACCCGCATCCGCCGTTCCGAGGATGTTCAGATTTGAAAACCGTAACGGCGTGCCTATCCCTTTTAATTCTGATTCAATCGCGGCGAGGTTACGCGCGCGCAGCTCGGTGAGCGTTGGCCGGTTGTATGGCATCGGTTAAGACTCCCAGACCCAGAAATAACGCTTGGACACAGCGTCCTGTCCTGGCATTTGGTAGGTGATAAAAAGGTTAAGGCGATTCGGATACACGATTTGTGTGACGGGCGTAATACTGGAAACTACCCCGTCATCCGTAAGCCACTTCAGCGCCTCGGCGGCAAAGTCCTGCGCTTTGTTTGCAACGGTCAGAGTCAGTTTCTGACGACGCAACAGCCAGAGACGTGACCCGATGGAATAATCCTGATCCTGATCGCCCCACCACCCGCGGCGGTTATCGCCATCATATTCATCATCTTCCCGCGCCAGCCGGTCAGTGAAAAGACTGATTAAAATGGCTGTTTCAAGGTCATCACCCTGCTGCAGGTCACCCAATGCTTCAGCCCAGTCGCCAACAGATTGTTCAGCATTCCACACCGTTGTAATGTCAGTCATTCAACTAACTCCCCGGGTTTTTCGCTCGTAGGCGATGAACTACCACTTTGCACGTTGTTCACAACATGATCATGATTGTTGTAAGTGTCGCGCAGATTTTTCAACGTGGTGGTGTTGCTCCCAGCGTTATCAATGATGTCACCCGCGCATTTCAGCACCGGCGTGTCAGCATAGATTTCTTCTGCAGCAACAATGGTCACCCTCGTTGAGTTGATCACCGTGACCGGTTTCCCTTTGGCATCTATCTCTACCCCTGCCTCCATCAATTTAAAATGCATACCCCATAGGTTGTAGAGGATCGTTTCGCCCGGGTTTAGGCCGGTTTTACGGCTGCCCTTATGCCCGGAAGCAATCACCACGGCGTTAGACCGATCACCGGAAAGGTAGGCAATCAGTACATCAGCACCATCAGGCAAGGAGGAGGAGAAACCAAACTCCATCAGGCGGGGCGTATCGCCGCGCACTTCCATCGGCGTCTGATACTGCACTTTCTGGATCCCACCATCATCATTAGTCAGCGAGACGCTTCCCACACCGAGCATCATCATCGCCCGACGGTAAAGCGTGTTAAGCATCGTCATCTGTTCAGCTCCTGAATGACGTTGTAGAAACGATAAGGCTGGACAGAGAACGCCGCAGGCGGCATCAGTACCATCTGCGCCACCGTGCCCTGGTCATCTTTGATAAAAGTGATTTCTGCCAGCAGCCACAGCACGTCATTGATGCCCATTTTGGGGATATTGACGGGGATCAGGGTATTGGGTTCCCACAATTTGCCCGCGCTGTCGCGCCAGTTATCAATGGTGACCTGCAGAACCTTAGAGCGGCCATAACGCCTGTTCATTTCCCAGTCAATCGCCTGCTGCGCCAGCTCGGTGGTATTCATGGTGCTTTCGACAATGATGATCCGGTTACGGTATCGCATTTTGGCAACGTCCGGATCATTCGCGGTGGCTTTGGTCACGGCACCATAACCACTGTCATCGACCAGCGGGTTAACCGTCATTGAGACACCGGTGTACTCGGAAAACCGTTCATCCATCGAGGCCTCATAGGCCGCCGCTTCAATGTTGATACCCTGTGCCACGCCGCTGGCAGCTTTTCGGGTACCGACACGGGTCAGGTAGAGGCTGCCGTCCGGCAGGTCATAGTAGAGAAGCGCCGCCCAGCGTGTAATGCGGTCAATGATTTCCTGCGAGCTCTCTCCCCAGTTCAACGTGAACTGAGGGACATTTTGCATATCGGTCACGTCACTCGACACGGTGATCCCATACGGCGCGGCCAGACGCTGCGCAATCTGCAAAGGAGTAGCGCCGGTGATCACGTTGTTGTCCCATTTGGCGGAGCAGTCCACCAGGTCTTCGCACTTACTCCGCCCCGTGGCCCGGACTTCGTGCCTCGAGGCGGAAATCATCGGCGCCCACCGGTCGATGTAACCTGTAATGACTTTATCGCTCCCAAGCTTTACCACACAGGCATCGCCTTCTTTGACCAGTTGCTGACCATCACTGCCGGGAAATTCATCCATCAGCGAAAGGTCGAAATCGCTGGGAAGGTGATCAATGCTTCGGGTTACGCGGACAGAGTCCCAGCCGGAAAGCACCTTGCCACCGACGGTTAACGTCATTTCATCGTTCATGAAGAAAGCGCCCTGAAAGAAAGCGGCATAAATGCCGGATGGATGGGATCGGCCATTTTTACCAGCCCTTCCGTTCTCGCCGCATCCTGATACAACCGGTTTGCCAGGTTAAGTGCAGGAAGCACCGCGCTGAATGCCACGGTGGACACATTCGCCAGCTGCGCCCCTTTCTCCTGAAGCGTCGTTTTGACCGTTGTTTTGAGATCGGACAACGTGCTGAAGACATCGTCATAACCGGCATCAGCAGCCGCCAGTGACACCGTATCGATCGCTGTCACCACACGCTGAAGGAGTTCAGCGGCATCGTCATAGCTTACGGGCTCGTAAAGAGACGCCGCATAGGCCATTGCGCCAGCACTTAACGTGACGAGGTAAATTTGTGCAGCAGAAGCAATGCCGCTGTCGCTGCTGTCGTGCCGGTAAGTGGTATCAGAGAACGTCGCCAACGTTTCAAACAGGCGAACCAGGTCCAACCCTTTGGCCTCACTCGACAGTAATGCATTGATCACATCCTGCGCACCACTGGCATATGCCGCTATGCTGGCTGATGCCAAAAGGCTGACCGTTACATCCTGAACTTCTGCCCGATTTTCGACTGATGCCGCCATTTTCTGCGAAACCAGAAGGTCATAATTGTCCGTGTCTGCCGTCATCGTCGCGGTATTTATCGCCCCAGAAGCGGTACCGCCAACATCCCCCGTGTTGTAACGCCCATAACGGCTGCTGCCGAAGGTGGATTTCAGCGTATTGCTGAGATTCGTCGCTTCATTTGCCGTGCGCGTCACCATGCTGGTCCAGAATGAAACCGTGCTTTTAAGCGTTTTTATCGCCTGCGTCACCGTGCGTAAATCAGAATTAACCTCGGCAATAAACGTGGCTGCTGATTTTGATGCCAGCGCCAGCCAGGACGTCTGAGCAGCTGAGGCGGCAGATACTGCTCCGGTGACTGCAAAAACCCGAAAGCCGGACTCAATGACAGTGAGAGAGAATTCAAAAACGCGCTCGGAGTCTTTGCTTTCCCGTAGTTTGAGCCCGCCGTCGACAATGCTAACCGTCAATTCGCCCAGCGTAGGATGCACCAGCGTACCAGCACCCGCGCTTTCACAGGCGGCGATAAGATTATCTCGCTGTGTCATCACATCAACAGCGCTGTAGATCAGACTGGACTGGATGATGAAGCCGTTTAAGGTCAAGCGACGGGTAGAACGTCCCAAATCTTCGACCCAGACCGTATCGCGGTAAGGGTATTCATGGACGGCCTGTCGGCGGCCAAAGTTGCCATCCGCATCAATAATCGCAAAGGGCACGCCGCGAAACGAAGCCGGATGAATATGATCCTGCCAGTTCCAGCTGTCACTCGAAAATCCTAACAGCGAAGACAGCGCGTTTTGTAACAGTGGCATCCTGTCCTCCAGAAAGAGAAAACCCGCCGAAGCGGGTCAGGTTGATATGTCAGGGCAGCGGCATGGCGGTGGTTACCTTTCCGCCGGAGCCGGAGATTTTTCTACGCTCACCAGTCCGGTCATTAATCAGCGTCAGCTCAATCTCGCTTTTATTATCTTTCAACACCTTCGATAAAACGTCGGCAACTTGTTGCGCGCTGATCCCGCCACCAGCTGCCCCTGCTGAACCGGGTGTCGGTGTGTTGATGTTAGGTTCATGCTGAGAGTTAATGCTATTACCTGAATCCGACGCTGCCCCCTGGTAAGTAACGTTATTATCTGAAACTCGGTCATCTCCAACCAAAGGATCGCTAATGGTTGAAACATCGTAAAAATCTGGGAGTCCGGGCATGACCCGGTTCAGATAGTCGCGCGTCTCTTTAGGCGCGTAATTGAGCCCCAGACTGCTAACCCTGCCGGGACCCCAGTTATAGGCGGCTACTGCCTTTTTCATATCACCGCCGAACTGGGCAAGGAGATCAGATAAATAGTGGGCGGCCGCTTCAGCAGACTTTCCGGTATCCATCCGGTCAGCGCGATTATTAAGCCCATACTGCTGTCCGGTCGCCGGCATAAACTGAAACGGGCCTTCAGCGCCAGCAGGAGAAAACATATACTTTCCGCCCGCTGACTCAGCCTGATAAACGTTGTTTAGCGTGCCTTGCGGTAATTTATATTTTGACTCTAATTGTGAGAATAGTGGGCCATTCGTACCGGGTTGCTGAACACTATTTGGAGGACTGACATACAGTCCCTGCACATCCTGCTGTAACTGGCTGGCCCTATCCGTCGGGCCATAAAAACTGTTCAGTTTTTTGACCAGATCGCCGGAGGCATAGCCTAAACGGAGATCCAGTTTTTCATCCCACGACAGCGTTTTCTTGAACGCGTCATTTTTTTGAGCATCGCGCAGCCGGTCGGCCTGCTTTCCCCCGCGGTTCCACGTCATCAGGGAACCCACCGTTGCGGCATCGAACCCGTGCTGCATGATCTGCGAAGCATCATCAAAACTTTTCTGAACTATCGGGGCCTGTCCCAGCCACGCCTGCCCCTTCATCAGCATGCCATCCCACGACGCCGAGATCTGGTTTACCTGGTTATGGAATTCCAGCGCGTTCTGCACATCCTTATCTGAGAAAATCAAACCGTCACGCTGCGCCTGATCTTTAAGGCGCTGGACCTGCTCGGTGCTTTGCCGCAGGTAGTTCAGAAGATCTGGCGAGAACTGCCCTACCTGCGCAATCACAGACTGGCGAGCTGGTGTTTGTTTCAGCATGGCTCGATTCAGGTCATCCATCAGTTTTACAACGTCAGCCATACCCTCTTTGGTTTTGCTGATCTTGATGCCCATCTGCGCCATAAGGGCATTGAAGGGATCATCCCGACCGTTAAGTGCATCATTGGCACGCTGATAAAGACCGGTAACAGAGCTTTCAGCAGAATCCCGCGTTGCCCCATTTTCAATCATCGCACCGGTCAGTTCTTGATAGGCCCGGGTGGTTGCGCTGATATTTTTGGCGGTTGTATCAATTTTATAGCCGGAATCCGCATATTCCTTGATTTGTGATTTTACACCATTCAAGACAGTGGCCAGACCGCCCAACCCCAAGGTCAGGCCGCCCACCATTTTTAGCGGTGGTACAAGGTCCCCGACAAACTGGACACCATCCCGCGCATTTTTTGCCAGCTTCTCAAGACGCCCACTGACCTCATCAAGACCTTCTGCGGAACGGCGGCCGCCGAGTTGCACGACTTTTTGCGCGTCATTTAGCTGGGGAGTCAGTTTCTTCACCGCATCATCGATGTTCTGAATAGACTGAGAAACTTGATCGTCCGCTTTGAGCTGGAAATCAAACACATTAGCCATTAATCGCGTTCCTTTAACTTATTGATGCGCAATGCCTGATCCCGCCACCAGTTGAGTTTCGACCATGTTAGCCGCCCGGCCTGATCCGGGCCCCAGCCGTAGTAATACGTCACATCGGCGATGCGTTCACGCCACCTCCCGCCGTCGGGGAGAAGTTTAAAAAACCCAGCATGTAACCCTCGCAGCGCTTGTAATCCGTAAACGGCAGACGGTTAATGACCTGCGGAGGAATGCCAGAGATTTCGGCGATCAGCGCGGACATCGCCGCCAGACCGCCTTTCACTGTCTGGGTTTTATAAAACTGGTCAACCTGGTCAAGACAGGGTTCACCAAGATCGATACCTGCCCAGTTATGCTCCCCTTTGCCGTCCTGAAGGGCTTTTGGCAGCACGATCACCGTGCTGCTTTCAACCGGCATAACGGGTTCGGGGATGTAATTTAAGAAGGTGAGAAGAAATACCTCACACTGTTTGAAAGTGGTAAACGGTATGCGCCTGACAACCTGCGGCGGGATCCCCGATAACAGCGAGATAAGGAGCCCCATCGCCGCCAGCGCGCCGTCCGTTTTCTGCTTATCAAAGAACTGATTCACTTCGATCAATGCAGGCTCATGCAGTTCAATGTTTTCCCAGACCAGTTTACCGCTGGCGTCAGCCAGCGGTTTATCCAGAGGAATGACAATACTTTTTTCCTGCTCTTCCACGATCAGCTCTCCACGACTGAGAAGCTTTCCCAGCGGACATCGAATACAGCGTCTTCACTGTCCACTTCCTGTGATTCGACCGTCCACATCCCGGTACCAATAATCGTTTTACCGTTGGCGAGTTCTGCCACCACGGTGACATCGGTCATGCCGTTAAAGTCTGCCACCGTGGTACCGCCGCTGTCGCGAACCTGACAGGAGATATACGGCGCAGAAGGCTTTTCCTTATATCCATGGACACGATCCATCCCGGTCAGTGTTTCGCGTTTAACGGTTGAAGGACTGTATTTGAACTGCCCGGCGACCATGATTGTGACGCCATTGGTCGTCACCGACGCGGTGCCCGCCAGGCGGTTGGAAGTATCACCCATTTTTTTTCCTTACGCCGCGGCTTGCAGTCGGAACTGGTTGAGAAGAGCAAATACACGCAGCTGGTTGATAAGCACACCATCCCACAGCACGTCGACGCGGTTCGGATTGGTCGTGCTTTTCGTCACAACCAAACCGGCGGCGAAGGCTTTGGAATCCTGCACATATCCGTTGTACTCAAGTTGTGTGTACTGGGCGATCATCTCAGCGCGGATAATGTTCGGCGTCACAATCGAGGACCCCGGAGCGAAACGGATCCCATCGGCGGCCAGTTTCATTCGCGCAAATTTCGAGGTGACCTGCGTGCGGATAAAGCGGGTGACGAACATCAGCAGGAATAACGTTTCCACCTGCAGATAGCTGTCATCAGCATCCCCGTACTTGTTGGTCTGATAAGTAGTGATTAGATTTTCCACCTGCACCGTGCTGTCATCAGCCACAGTGAAGGTAGAAATACCGCTGTAAAGCAGGTTGTTGCGTTCGGTCAGCTCGAAACGTGAAGCCAGTGGAGGCGCCAGCACGCCGGAAATGGTGAGTGTTTGCAGAGGACGTCCCGGATCATTGCGCAGGCTACCCGCAACAGCACCCGTTACGGCCGCTGCCCAGACATAAGCTGGCGTTGGGGAGTCATAAACGCCCAGCAGTGTTGCATGCTGATCATTGCGGGCTTCACCAATGGTGGTCAACTGACCATAAGTGCCAGATACCGCTCCGAAAACGTGACCGTAAAGCTGGTAAGCGTAGCTCCATCGACCGGTGCTGTCTGACAGTAAGCTTTTCAGCGCATCCAGAGAAGTCGTGTCGGTATAAGGGGTAACGATAAAATCAAAGGTCCGATCGCCGAGATTTGCCAGGGCTGTTGTCATGTCCGGTGACCCAGCGCCGCCGGTAAATGCAGCGAGCGTAATGCCCAGACCATCAGGCGTAACTTCCCCGCCAGCGCTGCCCAGATAATTCAGCCGCAAATCGAGGGTGTTACCATGCGCGCCTTTATTTTTTGCCGTCAGAGTAATGACGCCAGCGGCAGATGCTGCTGTCACTGGTAACTCGATTTTGGCATTGATTGCTGCGGCTAACGCTGCTGCCATCGTCGTCACGGTGTCTGTACTTAAAACGGTGATCTGCACGCCCTTACCCGCGACATACAGCGAAATCACCCCGGTTTCACTCGGTGCCGTGGTCAGCGTAATAGTGCTGGTCGCCGCAGTCATAGAGGAACCATCCACCAGTGGGAGCAGGTAAATTTCACCAGAAATATCATTTGCCAGATATGCTGCAATCTGGTTATGAAGCATAGACCCGGCGCCATAAATACCGGCTGTGTTTGAGGCTGATGATTCAATAACCGGAATATTTGGATTCACCGCAGAATTCGTCAGCATCTGACCAATGATCAGGGTACGCTGCGTCGCCGTCGCGGTGTTGGCCTGCGAGTTATCGAACTCAGCAAAAAACAAGGGGGTCCTAATGTCGCTGGGGATCTGTTGAAAATTCATTAGCTCGCACTCCCGGTATCAGTTGATGCAGCAGCTTTTTCAGCGCCTGCATCGGTATTTTTTACAGCGGTTGTCGACTTCGCGGCTGCTGCTGAAGCATCAACGGTGATAACGTCACCATCACGCAGCCGGCGATCCCAAAACGTACTTTTAGCGACCTCTGCCCCTTCTTCGGGCAAAAAGGTGCCTTTAACCGGATCGCGCACTGTGCGCCCGGCTACGGGTTTAACAAACATGGGATACTCCAGAAAGTTATTGAGGCAGGTCGATGGTTACGCCGACTTCAGGCGTGCCGTCAGGTTCGATAATGGTGACATCAATCCCCTGAAGCGGGTCCGCTTCGATAGGGTAAAATTCTTCCGGGCCCTGGTAATACTCAATATCCAGTTCCATCAGCAACTGGGCAGTATGCCCTTCACCAGCGGCACTGATGTCAATCGTGGAACGCATCTGCAAAAACTGCTGAATTTGCCGGGTCAGGTCATAGCTGTTAATCACTGCCCGCTCAATTTGTTCGCGCAGCTGCTCCAGCGCCTCTTCCGCTTTTACCGCCCCGTTGTCCTGATCAAGGTCATCAAGCTCCTGCAGGCGACCGGTGATCCGGACGGTGGTCACGGTCGTAAACTGTGGCACATTACGGCCGAGGGAGTTTTTCACATCGAAAGGGGTTTGCACGAGAATGGCGGGATACATATCCTCAGACGTCGGCCAGTCGCGCGGGGAATAAACGCGGTCAAGAGCATCCGTTTTTCCCGTGAGCGCGCTGACAACGAGCCCCCGCAAAGCTGCTGCATTCATACCTTCACCCTGTTAAGAATAAGCTTTGAGCCGCCGTGGCTGTCCGGCTGGACATCGGCGATGGTGAACAACGTGTTCACCGGCTCGCCGCCGACCGTGCCGATAAACACCCGATCCCCCTTCTTCGGGGGAACGCGGAAATCACCGTCCAGCACACCCAGGACGGGAGACGTCGTGTTTAGCGTGCTGCCGTCATCCAGAGGTTCAACCTCCTGCGTATAGGCGCGGTCGAAAATCCCGCTGATGGTATAAGCCGCACCACCCGCGGGCCGGAAATCAACCGGGTCGCCAAACACCCCATGTAACGGCCTGAGCAGATGCTGATCCCAGTTGATGCTCATCAGGCCGCTCCGTTCTCAGGTGTCGGGGTTTCCGGGTCTGAGGTGGTAATGGTGGTTTGACTGTCTGTCTGGGTCACAGAAACTTCCTGCGGGCCAGCGCCTTCCAACTCCTGCTGCAAATCAGACAGAGACTTCACGAAACCCAGCGCAATGAGGCGCTTTGAATCCGCTTCTGATAACTGGACACGCGTATTCTGAGCGTATTCCTCGCCATCATGGCGAAGATGTTTTCCTTTGAGAACAACCACGCTGACCAGGTCAGCGGCCTCTGAGGCCGCTTCGCTTGTTTTATCTTTTGCCATGATCACACCACCGTCGCACAAAGGGCCGCGTTAACCCGGCTTGGGATAACGATTGGGGAAGACTGCATCATCAGAAAACGCTGGGCGGGGTCTTCTTTCAGCCAGCTTTTCGGTGCATAAGCCATCGGGCCATAGTTGAAGGCAGGATCCATAATTGCACCAAACGCTCGGGTACCCATCAGATCAGCGCCAGACATGATCACCGAACCATCGGCAAGCATCGGGGTTTCAATGCCGGTATCCGGGTCAATGAACCAGTCGTTGTAAAGCCAGAGGTCAAACTGACCCCAGCGCCCTTTGTATACCGCGCCCTTCTGCACCCGCGCGCCGGCGTCAATCTGATTGCCGAACGGGCTCAGTGCAGGAAACACAATGGCGTTGTCTTTGATGGTGGTGTCCAGACGAAATGCCTTCCAGGACTTGTTGGTGAAAACCAGATCAGTCGGCGCAGCGCCAGACTTTTGCAATACCAGCGTCTGCCAGGTTTCAATGTCGTCAGAGGGCTGGGTGTTTGTCGCACCGGCGGCGAGACTCGTCGGCCATTTATCAGAACCGCTGAGGGCAATGGTCAGGGAGGGGTCGCGGCCAAAGTCAACGACAGTGGTCGGGAAGCCTTCGCCTTTAATGGTGACGGTACCGGTAGACAGCGCACTGCATCCCATCCACTCGAGGCGACGATTCAGAATATCGATCTGGTCACTCATCTCGAACTGGATGTTCAGCATTTCACGTTCCGCAGCGGTGTCATTCCCCCCCAATGCGCTCGCCAATCTGGCGGCGGATAGGTTTACGCAGATCGGGTGCGCGCTTATCTTTGATGTAAGCAGGCTTGAACTTGTCGGTCTGATAGCGGCGGCTTTCGACCAGCTTACCTTCGACTAAAGGCGAGCAAAACGGCGCCATACGACGGAGACCAACGTCTACATCGATCGCCACATATTCATCGTTGCTGGTCTCGATGTTTGGGAAGAAACGGTCGAGGATCCAGTTTTGTGACGTCATCAGGTTAGGAACCAGCCCGACGAGCGTCACCGTATCGTAAATAGATTGAGACATAGCGTGTTCTCTCTGTGTCCCGGCCAGCTGGTCGGGATAAAAAATGGATGCATAACGCCCTGCCCGGTAAAGGGCATGCGAAGAAAGCGATTTAAAGGGGAACTACGTTTTAGCTGGCAGGTGCCTGAACGCTGTCACGCAGGAAAATACCGTAAGGGCGGAGTGCCGTTTTAAGCGCGGCCAGCGTCCAGCTCGCATCAAAGGTAATGCGGTTTTTGTTGATTTCAGCCATCAGATATACGCCGGCTAACGTGTCCGCAGCGGTGGCATCCACATCATCGGCCAGAATAGCCTGCGGAACCTGACTACCGTCGGTTGCTGTCGCCACACTCAGGGTGTACTTCCCGGAGGCAGTGATCACCCCCAGCACGGTACCGCGCTTATAGGTTGCCGAACTCCCCGTCAGAATCGTCACCGTATCAGAGACAACCTGCAAAGGGCCGGACAGCAACTGATCCGGAATGAAGGTGTCATGTTGAACGCCGGGCACCCAGGCGTTTTGTCCTACCTGATTCACAGTCATTATTTTTTACCTTTTACTTGGTTGTAGAGAGCAGCCGCACGAGATACCACCGAGTTTGCAGAAGGACCACCGTTGTCAGCGTTACCCAGCTGGTGGTTTTCAACTTGCGACATGCGTTCATCCAGTGACATGCGACGAGGCTGCGACGCGACCGGCGCTGGACCAGAACTCGCCATCACCCGGATTGCTGCAGCGGAACTCATGCCGGTGGTAATCGCCAGTGAAACGGCCAGAGGGCCTTTACCCGCGGCATATTTACTGCCGAGAATGCGGGAAATGCGATTGCGCTCGGCGCGGCGACCCTTTTTGACGTCACGATCATCTTCATCATCGTCACCGTCGTTTTCATCGCCTTCATCTTCATCGGCATCCGCATCGTCGTCGTCATCATCAGCGCGGCGACCTTTGGCCTTCTTAGACTTTTCCTTGTCCTTATCATCTTCGTCGTCAGAATCATCACCATCATCTTCTTCTGCACGCTGAGATTTTTTGGACTTGTCTTTATCATCCTGATCGTCGTTGTCGTCCTCTTCCGCACGACGGCCTTTGGCCTTTTTGGACTTTTCTTTTTCGTCTTCATCATCTTCGGACGCATTGGCGCCACGGCCGAAAAGGTGACCAAAACCTCTGATTTTCATTGACATCTTTACTCTCCAACTAATTGTAATAAATCGCGGAATGCCGCATCAGGCGAGGCCACTTGATCAGCCAGCCCCAGTTGCACACCGTCGGCGCCAAGAAAACAGGCGGCTTCGGTATCCCGGACGGTTTTCTCTGTGATCCCGCGATTGCGGGAGACGGTACTCACGAACAGACGCCCCATTTCGTCAATATCTGACTGAATGGCTTTACGCGCCGTTTCGCTTAAAGGTTCATACGGATTGGACTCTGCCTTGCGGTCACCGTAAGTAATGATGGTGACCTGCAGCCCGTCATTTTTGATTTTCTGCGACCAGTCAACGTGCATCACAATGACGCCGACAGAACCGACGCCGCCGGTTCGCGGCACGATTATCTTGTCCGCCGCACTCGCCAGCGCGTAAGCCGCGGAATAGGCGTTTTCGGATAAAATGGCCCAGACCGGTTTACTGCCGCGCGCGGCATAAATCTCGTCAACGAGGTCAAAACACCCCGCGACTTCGCCGCCGGGCGAATCAATGTCCAGGCAGATGGCTTTCACTTCACTATCATTCAGCGCCCGCAGGAAACAGGCGCGGATGCCGTCATAGCCAGTCATCCCGCTGTAGGGCCGTAAGGTGCCGAGTTTCTGCACAAGCGTCCCCTGAACCGGAATAATCGCGATACCTTCCACCACGTCATAACCCGTATCACGGGCCGGTCGGGAGAATGAATCATCTTCGTCATCCCAGTCAGACATTGACTGAATGCGCGTCAGGCCAAATCGGTCATTCAGCGCCGCCATGACCACTTCAGCCTTTCGGGGATGCAGCGCCAGCGGCGTGTTAAACAGGCGCTGCGCTAAGTGCGGTAAATTCACTGTGCCTCCGGATCTTTAATTGTTTGAGGTGCAAAGGTGTCCGCCTGCGCCCATGTTGGTACAGGTAATCCGCGTTCTTGGAAGGCTTCGATTTCGCGGGCGCGCTGATCGAGAAGCTCTTCCCAGTCTTCGCCGACGTTTTCTGAGACTTCCATTTCCAGCGTTGACATGCCGGAATCCATGCCGAGGATTGCGCCTTTTTTCTCAGTAACGGGGTCAACCCAGCCGCGACCGGGCCCCATCCACTGCGCACGGCAATACGCCGCTTTGGCCGCCAGAAATTCCGGCGCACCAGCAGGAAGAGGCACCTCACCAATATCGTGGAGCTCTTCAATAAAGCTGCTGAAGATAGGCTGGGCAAAGCCGCTGGCAAAATCATCGCGGCGGCGCGTCAGGGTTTTCCAGGCTTCCAACATGGCTGAACGGGCTGAGCTGTAATTCACATCAGACCAGTCCTGCGTTAACTGCTGGGTTGAAATACCCAGGGCTGCGGCCACGTTACGTAATGCTGCGCTTTCGAACGCCGCAAAGTTACTGGTTGGCCGCGCTGCGTTCACGGTGTCTATCTTTTCACCCGGCGCAAGGATTGGCATCCGGGCGCCACTTTGCAAAGAGATGCGTTTATCATTGTGATACTCGGTACGCATGTCCTGATAAGCCAGTACGTCATCAGTCTGCAGTGAATCAGCGAACAGGCCAGGGTCATAAGGCGAGGTGATGTACGCACCAAACACGGCGTTGAGGATTGAGGATTCCAGCTCTACCTCGTCGTATTTGATCAGCATTTTCAGACGCTGAACGATAGGCGTAAAAATACTGCTGCCCCGATGCTGAGCGGCACGATCGCCATCAAAGTCATGCACGACAATCGGCCGTCCCCATGCTGTTTCACGCCTGACACGCTCCCACGTCATGGTTTTTTCAGCGCTCCACCAATCGCCCATGTGGGCTTTGCGGATGTGATACGCCACTGGAACGCCGTCATCGTCAATTTCTACACCGCCGCGAATGTTCAGCATGTCGAACACCTGCTGCGGGTTGCTCAGCCGGTCCGGATCAATAATTTGTATAGTCGTCGCATAACGCGCGCGACCGTGTCCTAGCCGGTCAGTCCGATACTGCAAAACTGCCAGCGCATCGCCGTCCACCAGTTTGTGGCGAAAAGCCAGACGCAACATCTGGGAAACCGTTTTTTTTCGCTCAACGTCGCAATAGCGTCCGGGGTCATTTGCCCAGTTACGCCACGCCGCCTCAACGGCCCGACCGTACTCATCCGCCCATTTGGCATCAAAAGCTTTCAGGCCGGTTTGAAGTGCAAGCGCGCGATAATCGACTTTAGCGATCGGGCGAAAATTAGCCCCAACCGCATTGTCCAAAATGCGGGTAACGCTGCCTGATGCCCAACCGTCATTACGGGCCATGTCGCGAACACGGGAAACAATGCGATCGCGGTAGATATTGACTTCATTATCCGGCGACCAAAGCGCGGGCTGCCAGTTCGCCATCGCGTCGCTGAAGGAATCCGCAGCGTCGTAAGGCACGCGGCCGGATCCGTTCAGCATGGATGCTTTTCGGTTTGATGGGGGTAATGGCCGCCCGTTTGGCCCGAGAATTCTGACCTCTCCGCTTTTCATCAATACCGAAACCTTAACGTCACACGTGGACGTTTAACGATGCCTAACTGAGCCTGAAGAAGCTGGATCAGCGCGGTGAGCTGTCCAATATCTGTCTGTTGATAAGCGACCGAGCGCGTGCCGTCGCCCTGCGTGTAAGAGAAAGAGACCCCCTTCACACCCGTCGAAAGCTCGAGATATGCCTGCTGTGCGCTGGTCAGCGCAGCCTGTAATTGGTCACGCGTCATCGCACCAGCCAATAGACTGGAGTTTGGATTAAACATAGAGGTCCTTAAGCGAGGCGCTTATGCAAAGGTTTACGCTGAGGTTTCTCAGGTTCAGAGATAATGACGCCAGGCAGGCGCAGGTTTTGTTTTTCCTCGGGATCGACCGGCGGTGGTAAAAGTTTACCAGCGTCTGCAGTAATGCTCTCTGCCAACCCGTTGAGTTTCAGCCCCATATACATCAGACCGCACAGCGCGCCGTAAGAATAGACCCGGCAGTCCAGCGCTTCGTTTGCCCTCCCCGGCAACTGCTCCCAAACGCGGTATCGTTGTCCACCCGCTGTTTTTGTCACCGAGCGCTCAGCCAGTAACTGACCGAAATAGTTAAGATCACGATCCACAGGAAAATGCATAAAGCCTGCTGAGGCGATCCCGGCTTCCGGAGGCTCAATATGCAACCTGGCCCGAACAGAATCTTTTGCCGCATTGACGCCCAGGATGATTGGTCGGAACTGCGCTTTACTGCGAGACGTAGGCTTTTTGGTCGGCCAGACCGGGGAGCGCTTGCCCCCGCGGGCGGACTCCCCTTTAATGGCCCAGATCCGACGACCCAGACGCTCTTTGGCAAACTCATACACTTTTTGTGTGTGGTGGCCGCCGGAGTCCATGCAGGCCGCCATTAACGTAAAACCGCGGCCGTCGGCGCGACGCCATACCTGCTTGAGATAGGCATCAAGCCTTTTCCACGGTTCATCGGTTTCGAGGTCACCTTCGATAACGTCATAGGCAATCGACCAGCTTTCTTCGTTGCGGCCCCACCCCACCACTTCAATCTCAAAGCGCCCGTCCTGCGTATCAATGCCGGCAGTGATCGCCGCCACGCCGTCAGGCACTTCAGCGGCGTAAACCTCACACCGCTCAACCAGTTTTCTTTCACTTAGGGCTTTTTCGCCGCGGTCTTCGTAGACTTCCCCCAAGACCAGGTTGATAAACGTCTGACGCATCAGCGCATCGTCCTTCACCCTCAACCATTCGGCCACCAGGTGTTTCCAGGCGGCATTCGGAAAAAGACTGTAACCCGCCCAGATATGAAATCCTGCGTGCCCCTTAAAAGGCCGCGTGGATCGCCACTCTCCCTGCTTCACCATCACTGACAGGTCATTGTGATGGATCACGCACCCGGAGTGCCGGCAGACGTAGTAGGCCGTTTCCGGTAAACCATTTCCCTCTTCGTCTTTATCCCACTTGATGCCGTATGGCGTATCCGGGCCGCCCCATTCCAGAACCTGAAACTCACCGCAGTGCGGGCAAGGTACGTTAAATTTTCGCTGATCGCTCTCGCCATACGCCTTTTCAATACGTGATATGCCCTTCACCGTTGGGGTCGAGCCCAGCACTATTTTGCGGTTCCAGAAGGTTTCGGAGCGTTTGATACCCAGAGCAATCTGGTCACCCTCAGTACCGGCACCGCCGGAGGGATACCCGTCAACTTCATCGAACAAAATCACGCGGCAGGTGATACGACGGAAACCACCGGGGCTGTTAGCGCCCACCAGCGTCAGGTTTGAGCCGTTGAGAAACTGCTTTTTCAGGATGGTTTGGTTACTGTCTTTTGCCTTACTGTCCCCGGCGATTGCTGCCAATACCGGAGTATCACGTAGCATCGGCGCTATTTCGGTTTTGCTGTAATCCTCAGCATCTTCTACGCGAGGCTGCACAACCAATATCGGTGAAGGATCATGCTGGAGGTAATAGCCCACAACATGATCGAGAATTTTGGTGTAGCCCACACGGGCCGATTTCATTACCGAGACTTGGGTCACCAACGGGTCGGTGATGGCATCCATCATGCCATCCTGATATCCGAAGGAGCGAAACCGGCCAGTCTGCGCGCTGGTCTCTTTCGACAACACTGCGAAGGTATTGGCCCACTGGCTTAATGACAGCGGTTCAGGTGGGGCAATATCTGCACGTCGCAACTTTAACTCTGTGACAAAATTCCTCCAGGCGGCTGAGTTAGTCGGCACCTCGTTTGTCATCTGCATCAAGGCTCAACTCCTCCATTGCCTCATGAACCACCTCCTGCAGCGCCGACACGAACTCTGCATCACTGGTGGTCGAGGCAAGCACCCGCAAGCGGGGGCCATGTTCGGGAGCAATCGCGATCAGACGGGTACGCATACGGGAATATTCCTGACCTACAGCGGCGATCATATCCTTATAAGGTAAGACCTGTCCGGACTTGATTTCGTACTCGAGCTGCGTGAGGAGCGCCAGAAAGTTTTCTTTCAGGGTTCGGGCTTCATCCAGCGTCATTTTAGCGCCGCTGTCGGCGATCATGCGCTCGACGATTTTTGTCGGCGACTCACTGTGATCTGCTGACGATTTGTTACCCAAGTTGTTACCCTTGGACTTGTTACCTGCTCTGTTACCCTGTTTATTACCTGCGGCACTTTTATCGTTTTTTTTCTCAGTCCGGGTAACAGTTTTTCGGTACCGTTCGATGTTGGCATTTGATGCCTTCACATCGATGTCATCACCATCAAGAACCAGCCAACCACGGGCTTTCCAGGTGGTTACCGTCTTGCGGCTGACACCATGTAGTTTGGCAAAATCTGACTGGTTCATGTGTTACCTCAGTTGTTACCTGTTACCCAAATTTCAAAATCCCATAGCTAGACGCAGAACGCGGCGCGCAATGCCCGTGCAATAGAAAGGACTGAGGAAGGACCCATTTTTTATTGAGATACATTCTCACTTGGCGGTCTTCAACGCCTCACTGATCGCATTGCTTATCGCTCCCGGCATCAGCGTTGCAGCCATCTTCTCTGCCCTGTCCATGTATCCCAGCGTGGGCTTAACGGGGAGAGCATCACCAAACCGAATCAGCAACTTCGGCATTGGGTTCTTCTCACGCTCACGGCGCGTGCCATTAGCTGAGCGCTTCTGGCGCTTCTTACCCTTCTTGCTCTTTTTCACTTTCACCCGCTGCCAGACACCGTTGATTCCATCGATATCCCCGATAAACACGTTTGACTTTGCCTTGAGTTGGGAGAGCTTATTGCGTCCTAAGTTGCCGTACTTGTTCAGTTTTACATCTTTGGGATTTAGCAGCACATTTCCATTGAGCTTATGTACACCACCGAACTCGAGCGGCTCCAGATAACCGGCAGCAATATCACGGACAAAGACTGTAGCAGTGAGATTGTCACGTCGAGCACCGACAGATCCAACAGCGTTCACCGTGAAGGGTGTTGGACTCTCAAGCTTACGCTGGAAAGCGGTTTTCTCTGCTGCAGCTATTTGACGAGCGACGCTGGTCAGCGCTTGTGCAGTGGCGAAAGGTATTTGTTTTTTTAACGACTGAAGTTTTACAGAAAGGTCTTTGATATCGGCCACGGGTCACCACGTGAAATTTCTTCAATGGACTTGTTTTCGCCAATCTCAGGCATAGGATTGATCTGGGTATTACACACACAGAAAATAGGGAAAAAATGAAGAGAATAATCTTTGCCTTACTCGCTTTAGCTTTGACACTTCCAATGTCATCAATGACCTTTGCAAAAGGTGGTCATTACTATCCGAGCCACGGCTCATCACATAAAGGAGGAAAATACTACAATCCGAGCACTGGAAACCATTATGTGAAAAGACATTAATCATCAGTATTTGAGCCACCTTATATAGGTGGCTCATGAAAGGCTCAAAGGTATTTATCTTTCAGTGCAACCAGATCGGCTTCTGCGTCTTTGCCCAGAACTTCGATACCGTGTTCGATGAATGCGACCACTTTTTTGAAATCGTCTTTCAGTGCTTCCAGCGGGGATAAGGCGACAGGCGCGGTGTCCGCTGCTGGAATTGGGTTAACCACTTCGGCTACTGGCGCTGGAACCGCGACGAAATAAACCTGAATGCTCGCCGTGGTACCGTCAGCGGCTGTTGCCGTTAACGTGGAAGCACCAACAGTGGAACTGACCACGCTCACAGTAATCTGACCGTTTGCATCAGTCAGTGCGCTCGATGGGGCAACCGTAGCGCCATTGTCGGCAGTAAAATTCACCACGGCACCTGGCTGAACTGCATCGGCATTATCGGTTAAGGTAACTTGGACTGTGTTTGCCGCCGCGCCATTTGCCAGCATGCTGGTGATAATCGAAACGAGTGCTAATTTCACGGTATTTTCCTTCGGTTGGGATTCAGTCGATGGGACTGGTGTGTAGAAAAAGGCTTTAATGCTTGCCCATAGGCGCTTAATCATTTCTGTCTGGCCTCTTCAATTTGCTTAATGCCGCTGATCTGGACATTGCAATTCTGAAGGTCCGTCAGCAGCAATTCGTTCCACTGCAATGATGCGCCCCAGGTTAAAGGCTCACTTGGTGGAGGTGATGGCTGGCAGAACGCCAGCAGGCTGGCTGGTATCGGCGTTACCGGCACTTTTACGTACTGCGTTGTAACGGTTGAGCACCCGGTCATTTGCGCGAGCAGGCACAACAACAGGAGCACAAACATCGCCCGCAAGAGCAGCTTTGATGTCATTCTGGGCTGCCTGTGAGTCCAGTGTGTTCGCGTGTTGCTCATTCAAAGTTGCCCCTGCGATAGTGTTGAAGATGTTTATGGCAAGTGACTGTGCATTCAGGGTGAATTCCGCTGAATTTTTTGCCTGAGTGGCTACTGAGATTTCCTGCTGCTGGCTGATGGTCTTGCCGTAATAATGAAAGGCCACCCATATCAGGATGCTGACAATCAGAAAGAATGAAACAGTGATTACTATCCGGGCCCACTTAAACATCGTTAACCCTCCATGCCCCAGCATGTCAGCTCGCTTTCCTGATCGCGGCGAATGACCTGTCCGTAACAGTTATTCGCGCTGATATTGCAATCCCTCCCGCCATCGCGAACCCAGCGTTTTATCTCAGCGCATGCCCCGAGCCGGTCGGCAGCGTTCAGTTTCCTGTAAAAAGTGGAGGTAAAGCATTTCGCCGGACCTATGTTCCACGGACAGAATGACGCTATCCCGACTTTTTGCGGCTCAGTCAGTGGGACGTGAATGTTTTTATCAACCCATGCCAACGCCTTTGCCTGCTCGGCTTTATCGATAACGTCACATTGGTTCTGGGTGAGACGCATACCTTTAAAAACTGGTTTGCCATTTACCGTTGTTACACCACCGCATATTGTCCATTTCCCGCCTTGATCCTGATAAGCAATCA
>NZ_JYDF01000136.1:0-12201 GCF_003263525.1 Rahnella sp. NRRL B-41462
TTGCCTGCCAGCTCAGCGTAATATCCAGCGGCTGAGGCACCTGCGCCGTTTGCATTTCGGCGTGCAGTTCGCCGGATTCAGGCAGATGATCGAGATTCGCTGGCAGCAGCAGTTTACCGCTGAGCGTCACCGGCTGCGTACTGCCCGGCGGCGTCAGACTGAATGAACGGATGGCAAGCTGACGGTTACCGTCAAGCACGGCGTCAAGTTTCAGGGCATCGCCATTCACAGAAAGATGTTGTATGCCGTCCAGATTACTGAGCTGCACACTGGCAGCGTAATGCTGCCACGGCGTCACAGAAAACTGGCCGATACTGACGTCACCGGCAGGCAGGAGTTGCTGTATCTCTGCGAGGGAAAGCGTTGACTGACTTTCGCTTTTGGGCAGTTTTGCCAGACAGGCGGTATCGACCGTCAGCGCATCAAGCTTCAGCGCCCATTGGCCGGTGTTATGACTGAGGCGGGCATTTCGCGCCGTCGCGAGCGTGCAGTCCCCGGCCTGATAGCGCAAGCCCGGCAGTTGCAGGACGCCGTGCGACCAGTGCGGAGAACCACTCAGCACCAGTTGGGTTCCGCCCGGCAACCAGTGGCTGGCAACAACGGGCAACCAGCGCGGCACGGTTTTCCATAACACCCACAACAGCAGCGCAATAATCACCACTATACTCAGGAGTATCTGCGCGCTTTTCTTCAGTCCGTTCCTCATGACTTGCCTTGTCTTATGCTTCACTAAATGATCTAAACGCCCGCAAGATATCATAATTAGCGTAACAACTGATGACAGGAATGCCAGAGCACCTGAATCAAATAGCACAGGATAAATTGTCTGCCTTCCTGCGCTCTGCTAGTTTGATGGCATATTGCGAATTGTTTCTGAAACTGTTTATTCCTTATAAAACAGGCGGAAGCCGTTTCGCCAGAGATTCAAACTCACTGCGGAGAAACACCATGAAAGTGGCTGTCTACAGTACTAAAAATTACGACCGGAAATATCTGGAACTGGTCAACGCGCATTATGGCTATGAACTGGAATTTTTCGACTTTCTGCTGACCCCGCAAACAGCGAAAACGGCGGTAGGTGCCGATGCAGTCTGCCTTTTCGTGAATGACGATGGCGGCCGCGAAGTGCTGCAGGAACTGGCCTCTCTGGGCATTAAAACGCTGGCACTGCGTTGTGCAGGCTTTAACAATGTCGATTTAGATGCCGCAAAAGAACTGGGAATTTCGGTGGTGCGCGTACCGGCTTATTCGCCGGAAGCGGTGGCTGAGCATGCAGTGGGAATGATGATGTGTCTTAACCGCCACATCCATCGCGCTTATCAACGCACGCGTGAAGCCAACTTCTCGCTGGAAGGTCTGATCGGTTTTAACATGTATCAGCGCACCGCCGGTATTATCGGTACGGGTAAAATTGGCGTGGCGACGATGCGGATCCTGAAAGGTTTCGGCATGCGCATTCTGGCGTTTGATCCGTATCCCAGCCCGCTGGCCCTCGAACTCGGCGCGGAGTATGTCGACCTGGATACGCTGTATGCCGAATCCGATGTCATTTCGCTGCACTGCCCGCTGACACCGGAAAATCATCATCTGCTTAATGCAGAAGCCTTCTCCAAAATGCAAGACGGTGTGATGATCGTCAACACCAGCCGTGGCGGATTACTGGATGCCACTGCCGCTATCGATGCCCTGAAAAAGCAAAAAATCGGCGCACTGGGCATGGACGTTTACGAGAATGAACGCGATTTATTCTTCGAAGACAATTCTAACGAAGTGATCCTTGATGACGTCTTCCGTCGTCTGTCGTCCTGCCACAACGTGCTGTTCACCGGCCATCAGGCCTTCCTGACCAGCGACGCACTGACCAGCATTTCAGAAACGACGTTGTTGAATATTGATCAGCTGTCGAAAGGTGTGGTCTGCCCGAACCTGCTTTAATCACGTAATCAGCATCATCATTATAAGGCTCACTCCGGTGAGCCTTTTTACTTTCTGCATCTGCGCTGCAACACACTCAGCGGCTCAGCACCCGGCTGATTTCCGGGCCGTAGCCGGTGAGGGTCAGGACATCATCAGCCAGCGTGACCGAGGAAAATGGCAGGCTGCTTTCGCCGTCGACCATACCTTTCAGCGTAATAAAATCAGTATTGTCTACACGGTCATAACCGCCACGGTGATCGTGACCGGCGAAATAGGCGCGAACGTCGTACCGGCACAGCAATTCCACCAGCGTTTCACAATTCCACAGGTTGTGGCTGTTAACCGGTGTCAGCGGATAATGGCCGAAAACCAGTACCACCTCGCACTGCTCACGCGCCTCAAGCAGGTTTTTCTCAATCCATTCAAGCTGTTTCGGCCCGACCGCACCGTTCCAGGGCTGCGCCTGCGACTGCTGACATTCTGTCAGTTCTTCCAGCATATATTCTGCTAACTGGCGGTCATCGGCATTGGCGTGGTTGCAATACAAACTGACGTCGTTACCGTCGATGACCAGAAAACGATAGCCCGGCAAACGGAACGAATAATAACTTTTCGGTAAACCGATGGCCGGTTTCTGCGCCCCGAGATGCTCGGAAATCACCTGCGCGTCGTGGTTGCCGATCACCGCCGCATGCGGGTGGCGCAGCGCCTCATAACGGGCAAGAACAGCCTGAAAACTGCTCCAGTCACGGTCCACCAGATCACCCAGCGTGACCACAAAATCGAGTTTGAGATCATTAAGCTCATTGATGGCGGTGGCCAGTTTATTCAGGCTGTTGCGGTAATAACGGATTTTTTGGGGTTCGGCATCCGCATACTGCGGGTCGGCAATCAGCCCGAAGCGCAGCCGTGTGCCAGTGACCAGCCCATCGTGAACGTCCGGCAACTGATAAAATGCACTCACGTTGCCCAGCGCCAGCGCCTGCCGTTCGGATATCAAAGGGGATAAAGTGGTGACGGCCATAACATTCTCCTGTCGGGATCTTAACGGATCCCTGCCCGCATAAAGGATTGAACAAACTGACGCTGAAATATCAGAAATAACACCAGCAGTGGCAACACGGTCATCAGGGTGGCGGCACTGATCAGCGCCCATTGCACGCCCTGCTCCGGCGCGGAAAACAACTGTAGTCCGACCGTCACCGGCCGCACTTTGACGGAATCGGTGATCACTAACGGCCAGAGAAAATCGTTCCAGTGGAAGCTGATGGAAACCAGTGCAAAAGCGACATAAATCGGTTTCGCCAGCGGGATATAGATTTTGCGCAGGATATAAAACCGGCTGGCGCCTTCCACAATGGCGGCTTCTTCCAGCACCAGCGGAATACTTTTAAACGTCTGGCGCAGCAGGAAAATGGCAAACGCCGAGGCAAAATACGGCAGCGCGATGCCCGCCAGCGTGTCACGCAACCCGAGCGCGCCAATGGTTTTGTAGTTGTTCAGGATCAGCACATCGGGGCTTATCATCAGTTGCAGCAAAATGAGCGCGAAGATAAAGCCTGCCCCTTTCAGTTTAAACCGCACCAGCGCGTAAGCCGCCAGGGTCGCCAGAATCAGCTGGCACACCACAATCATCATCACCAGCAAAGTAGTGTTCATGAAGTAGCGCGCGAAAGGTGCCGCCTGCCAGGCGTTGATGAAATTCTGAAAAGTCAGCGGCGCAAACAGCGAAAAACTGCCCTGCACTGACGCCGGATGAATCGCCACCCAGACCGCGACCAGCACCGGTAAAAACCACAGTAACGCCGCCAGCCAGATGGCGAGATTCAGGATCAGGCGGCTGAAAGAAAACGGTTTCACTGATAATGCGCCCTTTTATCCAGCAGGTTGAATTTAATCAGCGCGATGACAGCGAGGATCACCAGTAACACGACGGTCATTGCCGACGCAGCCGGTAAATCCCAGTAACTGAACGCCGTGCGGTAGATGTAAAACAGCAGCAAACTGGTGCTGTTGTTCGGCCCGCCATTGGTCATCGCAATCACCTGATCGACAATCCTGAATGCATTCATCGAGGCGTTGATCAGCACGAATAATGTGGTTGGCATCAGCAGCGGCCACTGTACCCGGCGGAAGAAATAGCGCCGTGATGCCCCTTCGATTTCTGCCGCTTCGGCCAGCTGCGGGTCGATTTGCTGTAATGCGGCAAGGTAGAAAATCATGAAGAACCCGGCCTCGCGCCAGACTGAAACTGCCATCAGGCTGTAGAGTGCCGTGCCCGGTTCACCCAGCCAGTTGACCGCAGGTAGCGAAAAGAGCGCCAGCATTTTGTTGAGCAAACCGAGTTGCGGCGTATAGAAAAATAGCCACAGATTGGCAATCGCCACCATCGGCAGCAGCGAAGGAATAAAGAAAGCGGCGCGGGTCAGCGCATTGCCGCGCAGACGGCGGTTGACCGCCAGCGCCATCAGCAGCGCAAGGGCAACCGACAGCGGGATGGTGATAAGGGCGTAGAGCAGATTGTTGCGTAACGACAACATAAACACGTCGTCGTCCAGCAGCGCACGGTAGTTATCCAGCCCGACAAACTGCGGCGGATGCCCGCTGCGGGCAGCGCTGAACAGGCTTTCCCACACCGTTGCCAGCGCCGGATAGTGGGTAAACAGCAGCAGAAAACCCAGCGCGGGCAGCAGCAACAGATAGCCGTAAAGTTGTAATGACAACCCGCGTGTGCGGGTGGCCGGAAGAACCGCGTGAAATGTGCTCATGCTGTTCCTTTCGCGCTTACTGATACGGTTTCAGCAGGCGGTCAGCCTGTTTCTGCGCCGAACTCAGCGCGTCTGCCGGCGTTTTTGCCTGTGTGACCGCAGCTTCAATCGCGTGGTTCATCAGTTCCTGAATTTGCACACTGTTATAGGTCGAGAGTTCCGGCTGCGAATATTTCAGTTGTTCGCGGGCCACCAGCGCCTGCGGCACCTGTTTCACATAATCCTGCATGACCGGGGTTTCCCACGCAGCAGGCGATGTCGCGACATAACCGGTGGCGATACTCCAGCGCGCCGCCTGTTCAGGGGCAGAAACCCAGCGGATAAATTCCAGTGCCGCTTTCTGTTGTTCCGGCGTGGTGTTTTTGAAGACGTAAAGATTACCGCCGCCGGTCGGGCTACCACGCTGCGTTTTCTCCGGCAGCATCGCCACACCAAACGGGAATTTCGCGTTCTCACGCACGGTCGTCAGGTTGCCGGTCGTCGTGACCATCATCGCCGTTTTGCCGTCGATAAAGTCCTGCGGAGTGGTGCCCCAGGCGATGGTGCCCTTCGGTGACACCGCTTCTTTCTGCGACAGATCGGTCAGCCATTGCAGGGCTTCCACATTGGCGGGTGTGTCAAATGTCACTGCCGTGCCTTTGCCATTATCCAGATGGCTGCCGTTGGTGGCCGCAATCCCCTGGAAATTCCAGTAACCGTTCGGCGTGGACGGGATTTCAATGCCCCACTGCTTCACTTCAGAACCGTCACGCACCACCAGTTTTTTGCCGAAATCGACCACCTGCTGCCAGCTGGCAGGCGGCGTGTCGCCATTAAGACCCGCCTTCTCAAACGCCTGTTTGTTCCAGTACAACACCACCGTCGAACGCTGAAACGGAATGCTCCAGACTTTGCCCTGAATGTGGCGGATAAAGGCCGGATAGAAGCCGTCGATCCATTTTTTACCGTCTGCGTCATTCGCCAGATCGCTGACCGGCAAAATCGCGCCCGCGTCGATCAGGGAATACGCTTCAATATCGCCGATCACCGCAATTTGCGGGGCATTGCCGCCACGAAACGCCGTCAGCGCTTTGGTGACGGTGGTGGCGTAATCACCGGTATACACCGGCTGAATGCTGATATCAGGATGTGTTTTCTGGAAATCTTCTACCAGCGTATCCACCGTATGACTGATTTTCCCGCCGACAGCAATCGGGTAATACATTTGTAATTTCACCGGATCTGCCGCAAAAGCAGAGGTGCAGGAGATGAGCAGAACGGCGGTAGCGAGACGTGAAAAACGGTGAACAGATGACATAGTTTTCCCTTCGGCAATAGGCGTTGTATGAGTCAATAAAAGTGAATAACGGCAAAAAATGACAACTACACAGCAACTCTGTGATCTGACGGTAAACAGGATTGCTCAGCGTGGAAGCAGCGTTTTCCGTCTGCTGTAATGAAAAAATATTGTGCGCCCGTGGTCCATTGCAGACCGACCCTCTGACCATCAGCAAAGCGTTTCATGCCCGCGACTTTCACGGTCATTAGCTCGGGATATCCGGCAAGTGCGCAGGCCACCAGGGTGTCCGCCCCCATGTATTCATGGCTGACCACCCGGGCGGTCAGGCTGGCGTGTTCAGGCGAAATCAGCTGAATATCTTCGGCGCGCAGGCCGAGACTCAGGGCGTTTTCGTTGAGGTTTTCCACCACCGGCAGCGGCGTACCGGCGAGATAGTGATGCTGCCCGCGGCGTTCGAGCGGCAGAATATTCATTGGCGGCGCACCGATAAATTGCGCGGCAAAAATGCTGGTCGGGTTGTTATAAAGGTTATCCGGGGTGTCGTGTTGCTCGATGCGGCCATCGTTGAGCAAAATGATTTTGTCCGCCATGCTCATCGCTTCGGTCTGATCGTGCGTGACATACAATAAGGTCAGGCCGAGCTTCTTCTGAATTGCACGGATTTCGCGGCGCATACTCTGGCGCAGTTTGGCGTCGAGATTGGAAAGCGGTTCGTCCATCAGGCACAGCCTGTTGTTGGCAATCACCGCCCGGCCCAGCGCCACGCGCTGTTGCTGACCGCCGGAAAGCTGCGAAGGTAAGCGGTCGAGCAGCGGCTCCAGTTCCATCAGCCTGCTGACGTCCGCCAGCCGCGATGCAAAATGACGCTTGTCTTCGCCACGCGCACGCAGGCCGAAAAGCAGATTTTCGCGCACATTCATGTGCGGGAATAACGCGTAAGACTGAAACACCATCGACAGTTTACGCTGCGAGGGTGCCAGCGACGTGACATCGGATTGCTGAAAATACAACGTACCGCTTTCCGCCGTTTCCAGCCCGGCGATGGTGCGTAATAACGTCGATTTTCCGCAGCCGGAAGGACCGAGCAAGGCAATAAAATCACCCTCTTCCACATCAAAACTGATGTCATTGAGGGCCACTTTCGTCCCCCAGGATTTCCGGATGTGATGCAGTGATAGGTAGCTCATGCCGCTGTAAGTCTCTCTGACCGATGATGGGCATAACCTATCGGGCTAAAATGACGCTTTTATGATCGGGAGATGACGGGATAAAGACGGACAAGGTTTTAAGTCCCATTCATTCACGCTATAATACGCCAACAAATATCGCATAAGTCAGTTGAATATATCGACATGGCGAATGCCAAAGGAATATTTCTCAGGAGAGAAGATGAAGAAGTCACTGTTTGTTCTGGCCGCCGCGATGACCCTGGGGGCGTGCAGCATGAATCAGAATACCGCCGTTAAACAGACCGATTTGCAGCATCACCGTTTTGAGTTGCTGAGCGTCGATGGTCAGACGGTTCCTGCCGCGCAAGGGCGCATTCCGGACATTGAGTTCGGCTCAAACATGCACGTTTCGGGAAAAATGTGTAATAACTTCATGGGTCAGGGCCAGTTGCAAAACAACGTGCTGACCGTGAAAGGACTGGCATCCACCATGATGATGTGCCCGGATGAAAACCTGAATAAGTGGGATCACGTGATCAGCGATGTGCTTAATAACGGCGCGGCGCTGACCTTGCAGGAAAACAAACTGACCCTGACACAAGGTAAACACCAGTTGATTTATCGTCTGAAAGACCGGATGTAAATTTATTGCCACGTTAACTGCAAAAACGCAGACGACTGTCTGGCGTTTATCAGGCTTTACACACACCCTGCATCAAAGCACTTTCCGAGCACTGACGACCATTAGCCATCGAACACATACCGACGCGGCTGCCATCAAGTTGCGGCGCCATCCGTAATTGCCCGCCCGCCATAGAACAGGCTGCATACGCCGGGCTATCCATATTAACGGTACGTTGCCCGATATTAACGCTGTTGCCTTTTTGTGGAACGTCAGCCGAATCGTCGTGGCTGCTGCATGCGGCTAACACCAGCACACCGGCGGCCAGTAACACGCGAAACGCAGTGATCATCTGTCCTGCTCCTGAATATGACGGGGATTTTTTTGCGAATCGCCATCATATCCGACGTTTTTCGCCTGCGTCGAGCCTTTCGGCAAAATAACATCAACTTTTTCCTAAAATAATCTCAAATTTAAACACTCAGACACATTTTATTTCGGCCGGTTATTTCTTTAACGCATAAAACCAACAGTAATTAACCGCTTTTCCCGCTGCATTCGCGGAAAAATATAATGATAAGGCGCTTATATGCTGACTGAATTTGTCGAAAGATATTCATTAATCATCACGCGCGCGCCCTTCACGCCCCTATTTAGCCGCTGTCCCAAACCGGCTTCTGCACGACAGCTAATAATAATCCCAGCGCCTCGGGTTATTCAGTAACCGCTTAAAATATCAGCCGAAATAGCCCTGCACACAATCAGGATAAATCGATTAATCCGCCCTCTGCTAAGCTTTTAACATTCCCGCCAGCAACCGACTTTTCCGCTGGCTGCCATTGTGAGCAGAGCAAAAAAGGTATTCCATGATCACCACTGATGGTAATAATGCAGTCGCTTCCGTGGCTTATCGTACCAACGAAGTGATTGCTATCTACCCGATCACCCCCAGTTCAACCATGGCCGAAATTGCCGGTGCCTGGTCAGGCGAAGGGAAGAAAAATTTGTGGGGCGATGTCCCGACGGTAATGGAAATGCAGTCGGAAGCCGGTGCGATTTCCACCGTGCATGGCGCGTTGCAGACCGGCGCACTGTCGACCTCGTTCACCTCGTCTCAGGGTCTGTTGCTGATGATCCCGACGCTGTACAAGCTGGCCGGTGAACTGACGCCGTTCGTGCTGCATGTCGCTGCGCGCACCGTAGCCACCCACGCGCTGTCCATTTTTGGCGATCATTCGGATGTGATGGCCGTACGCCAGACCGGTTGCGCCCTGCTCTCTGCCGCCAGCGTGCAGGAAGCGCAGGATTTCGCGCTGATTTCTCAGGTTGCCAGTCTCAACAGCCGCGTGCCGTTTATTCATTTCTTCGACGGTTTCCGGACCTCGCACGAAATCAACAAAATTGCCCCGCTCAGTGATGACACGCTCCAGCAGATGTTGCCGCAGGCGCAGATTGATGCGCATCGCGCCCGTGCTCTGTCGCCGGACCATCCGGTGATCCGCGGCACTTCCGCCAACCCGGACACTTATTTCCAGTCCCGCGAAGCCACCAATCCGTATTACAACGCCACCGGCCAGCACGTCATTGATGCGATGAATGCTTTTGCCGTCCTGACTGGCCGTGAATATAAGCCGTTCGAATATGTTGGCGATCCGCAAGCCGAACGGGTGATTGTGCTGATGGGTTCCGGCATCGGCACCGCCGAAGAAGTGATTGAAACCCTGAATGCCCGTGGCGAAAAAGTCGGCGTACTGAAGGTCCGGCTGTACCGTCCGTTCAGCGCCGGACATTTGCTGTCCGTGCTGCCACAAAGTGTGAAAAGCATCGCGGTGATGGATCGCACCAAAGAGCCGGGCGCGCTGGCTGAACCGTTATACCTCGACGTGATGACCGCGCTGGCCGAAGCCTATTCCCGTGGCGAACGCGATTCACTGCCAAAAGTGAGCGGCGGCCGTTACGGATTATCCTCGAAAGAATTCGGGCCGGATTGCGTGCTGTCGGTGTTCCGCGAACTGTCGCTCAGCCAGCCGCGTCCGCGCTTTACCGTCGGCATTTATGACGACGTCACCGGCCTTTCCCTGCCGGTGGTGGAAGAAGCGTTGCCGCAGCACGCGTCGCTCGAAGCCCTGTTCTATGGCCTGGGCAGCGACGGTTCGGTGTCGGCCACCAAAAACAATATCAAGATCATCGGTAACAGCACGCCGATGTATGCGCAGGGTTATTTTGTCTACGACTCCAAAAAGGCCGGTGGCCTGACGGTGTCGCATCTGCGTGTCAGTGAAAAGCCGATCAAATCTGCTTATCTGGTGAGTCAGGCGCATTTCGTTGCCTGTCATCAGTGGCAGTTTATCGACCTGTATCAGATGGCAGAACGTCTGCGTGCTGGCGGGATTTTCCTGCTCAATACGCCGTTCAGCGCTGATGAAGTCTGGGCGCGTTTACCGCTGGAAGTGCAGGCGACACTTATCCAGCACGAAGCCCGTTTCTATGTGATTAACGCTGCCAAAATTGCCCGCGAATGCAAACTCGGCGCGCGCATTAATACCGTCATGCAGATGGCGTTCTTCCACCTGACGCAGATCCTGCCGGGCGAACAGGCGCTCGCCGAATTGCAGGGCGCGATTGCCCGCAGTTACCGCAGCAAAGGCGAAGAGATCGTCACCCGCAACTGGATGGCGCTGGCCGCTACGCTGGAAGAACTGGTCTCCGTGCCGCTGCAGGCTATTCCGGAAAATCCGCGCAAACGCCCGCCGATTGTTTCCGATGCGGCACCGGATTTCGTCAAAACTGTCACCGCTACCATGCTGGCCGGTCTTGGCGATGCCCTGCCAGTTTCCGCGTTCCCGCCGGACGGCACCTGGCCGACCGGCACCACGCAATGGGAAAAACGCAACATTGCCGAAGAAGTGCCGATCTGGAAACCGGATTTGTGTACCCAGTGCAATCATTGCGTCGCCGCCTGTCCGCACTCGGCGATCCGCGCCAAAGTGGTTCAGCCGGAATTTATGGCAGATGCGCCGTCTGCCCTGCAATCGCTGGATGTGAAATCCCGCGACATGCGCGGTCAGAAGTACGTGTTGCAGGTCGCACCGGAAGACTGCACCGGCTGTAATCTGTGCGTTGAAGTGTGTCCGGCGAAAGACCGTCAGGATCCGTCCATCAAGGCCATTAATATGGCGGATCGCATCGAACATCTGGAAGAAGAACGCGCCAATTACGATTTCTTCCTCAAACTGCCGGAGATTGATAAAACCACGCTGGAACGCATTGATATCCGCACGTCTCAGCTGATCACCCCGCTGTTTGAGTATTCCGGTGCCTGCTCCGGGTGTGGCGAAACGCCTTACATCAAACTGCTGACCCAGCTTTATGGCGACCGTTTGCTGATCGCCAATGCCACCGGCTGTTCTTCTATCTATGGCGGTAATCTGCCTTCAACGCCGTACACCACTAACGCCGAAGGTCGCGGTCCGGCATGGGCAAATTCACTGTTTGAAGACAACGCCGAGTTCGGGCTGGGCTTTCGTCTGACGGTGGATCAGCACCGCCGCCGCGTGCTGCGTCTGGTTGCATCGCTGGCGGAACATATTCCGGCGGACGTCCTCGGTGGCCTGCGCAATGACACGTCCACGCCTGAAGTGAAACGCGGGCATGTCACGGCGCTGCGTAAAATTCTGGCAGACATCGACACGCCGGATGCGCGTCAGTTAGCCACCGATGCCGATTATCTGGTGGATAAATCCATCTGGCTGATTGGCGGTGACGGCTGGGCGTATGACATTGGTTTCGGCGGACTGGATCACGTCTTAAGCCTGACCGAAAACGTCAACGTGCTGGTGCTCGATACCCAGTGTTATTCCAACACCGGCGGACAGCAGTCGAAAGCGACTCCGCTCGGTGCAGTCACGAAATTCGCAGAACAGGGAAAACGCAAATCACGCAAAGACCTGGGAGTGAGCATGATGATGTACGGTCATGTGTATGTGGCGCAGATTTCACTCGGCGCGCAGCTTAACCAGACCGTCAAAGCCATTCAGGAAGCCGAAGCGTATCCGGGGCCGTCGCTGATTATCGCGTACAGCCCGTGTGAGGAACACGGCTATGATCTGGCGCTCAGCCATGACCAGATGAAACAACTGACTACCACCGGTTTCTGGCCACTGTACCGCTTCGATCCGCGTCGTGTCGAAGAAGGCAAACCGGCACTGGCCCTCGATTCAAGACCGCCTTCCAGCGGGCTGACCGATACGCTCAATAATGAACAACGGTTCAGAAGACTGAACTCCCAACAGCCGGAAGTAGCAGAGATGTTGTATGCGGCGGCAGAGAAAGAGTTACAGGCTAAATATGACTTTTTAGCCATGCTGGCGGGGAAGAAGACCGAGCCGGAGTCTTGAGTTTTTAAACTGTGAGTTGAGAAAAAAACGCGGTCGGCTCCCTCCCCTG
>NZ_JYDF01000137.1:0-10625 GCF_003263525.1 Rahnella sp. NRRL B-41462
GGTGGCGGAATTGGTAGACGCGCTAGCTTCAGGTGTTAGTGTCCTTACGGACGTGAGGGTTCAAGTCCCTCTCTTCGCACCACGTGATTCTGTTCCTCAGTTTTTCCTTCCTGCAATACTTCTTTCAGTTTCAAAAAATAGAAAAGACCCGCAGCTTTACTGTGTTTCCTGTTTTTCATCTTAAAAAAATCCTTTTATTACAATAAACTAAAATTCAACGTTACCGCAGCCAGACTTCCTGCCAGCGCCATAAATGATGGCAGCAACATATAGTGTCGCAACGTACGGTGGAACAGCATGCCCAGCGTGATCAGCATTGCAACGACTATCAGCACGCGTAACTGATCGAGCGACATATGCGTCAGGGCAAGCAGCGGCATCAGTGCGCAAGGCAACAATACGCCCCAACCGCTGGTAAGACGTTTGCCAAACATCCACACAACCGCCCAGATGCCACATGCAATGGCCATTGCTGGTATCATAACCTTGCTCCAAATGATGGTAATGAGAACTAATATCATATAGGATTTTTTCTCATTTACCACCTATTTACAGTCCCACCCTTCGTTTGGGTGACACCTGACCGCAAAAGTGTTAGTTTTGTGGCAGTTAAACCACATTAGTACAGCCTCAATTAAGACAGTCACTATAAAAACAACATTTATTGCGTTCTAATAATTACATATTAGAACTATTAGCCTTCCTGCATGGAATAATTACGCGGTATAGGGCGATAAGACACTTTATCTATTCAGAACAACACACGCTAAATAGAGTAAATTTGATGATATCTCATTCCTATGATGAGCTGCTTAAAAGCAAACATCGGCTGGCGATGTTGCTATTCTTTTTTTTAAATAGTGCAACTGCATTATTTTCTATGGCTTACCCGCCAGAGAATGCAGTCTCTACGCCATTTCCGTTGGTGCTGATTTTTGTGCTTTGTTTTTCAGGGCTGATATTTTCTTTTTTCAGTAAGAAAAATTACTCTGCCCATCTTAATATGTGTTCAGTCGCCGTCGGGCTGTTATGGGCCTGGCAAATAACCTTACGCTTTGAAGAAATCGGCCATCTGGATAAAAATTATCTTTTAGTCAGCTTGCTCAGTATATTCTTTATCAGTGCCATCGCTTTATCAGATAATTTTCTGGCTTTTTGCCTGCATGCAGTACCTTCTACTCTTTGCGTCATCTTCTTAGACGATTTCCAACATGTCGAGCGCATCTTATTTACCGTGTCATTGCCGCTGATTGGCCTGTGGCTGCATCATCTGATGCTCAAACGCAGCGATGAATTTACGCGCAGAATGGTGTCCAATCTCTACAGCGAACGGGAAAAATTCAGCGACCTGAGTATGCTCGATCCGCTGACCGGCCTTTACAACCGCCGGGGTTTGCAGAATAAGCTGGAAACGCTGTTCAATCAGGATTCAGGGCACTACGTTATGCTGCTCGATATCGACCATTTCAAAGCCTATAACGACAACTATGGCCACACGATGGGCGATCAGGCATTGGTGCGTGTCTCTGCCGCTATCCGCGATGCAGTGCGCTCGCGGGATGTGGTTGTCCGTTATGGCGGAGAAGAGTTCCTGGTACTGATGTCCAACGTTAAACAGGAACACGCGGTTCGCATGGCAGAGCGTATCCAGAATAAAGTCCTCGGGCTGAATATCCCGCATTTGTTTAATGTTGAGGTCTCCACCCACGTCACAGTAAGTGCCGGGCTGGCTGCGCTGGAGGACGGTGACTTTATTAAGACTTTAGGTAAAGCCGATGCCTCACTCTATAACGCAAAAAACAGCGGCCGTAATAAAATATTTTATGCCTGGGAAGAGACCCAGGAGATACAGCAAGCCGTGGAAGAAAAAATAGCCTGACGATGATTTATATATAGTATTAATAACAACACACTTATTGTTATTAATTTTTGCGAACAATGTTCAGCGTTTTACCGGTTCGTCATAAAGAAAGCCGTCATTCATTTTCACTGCATAATCATTCAACTTTCAGCCAGATTAATGGTTCTGGCTGAAAGTAAAGAAACTTGTTTACTATAATGAATGTTACTAATCCCTGTTACTTTTCAACTTTTTAAATCTACTTAAATATGCCTGCACACGTCCGCTTTACCACGAAATAAGCACAGATAAAAATAATCCTAAAAGACATCTTGAGTCCATTTCCCACCCGTTATCGACCTCTTCTGCAACCACAATCCCTTTGTCTCTAAAAAGTCTCTAAAAATGTCCTAGTTTGTTGATTTAATGTAATTATTAATTCTCTTACTGGATTTGTGAACTGACTCATGTTCATCTTCCGGCGAGTGCCAGCGCTGATTTCTCTGTGGCACTGACCGGAAGGCTCCACTACCGGACACTTCTTACACTACCGCCACCCGCTGCTCATGTTTCTGAAGGATCAGTTAACAGCAGCGCTTTTGTTTATCTCATCACTCTACATAATAAAAGGTCCAGTGTATGAACAGTTCGATAGTGTTAGGGATTATCTGGCATCTGATAGGAGCAGCCAGCGCAGCTTGCTTCTATGCGCCATTCAAACAAGTTAAACATTGGTCATGGGAAACCATGTGGTCGCTTGGCGGCTTCTTTTCCTGGATCATTTTGCCGTGGGCGGTCAGCTACGTGCTGTTGCCTGATTTCTGGGCCTATTACGGTTCATTCAGTTTTGCGACCCTGCTGCCCATTTTCCTGTTTGGCGCCATGTGGGGCATCGGTAACATCAACTACGGCCTGACCATGCGCTACCTCGGTATGTCGATGGGGATAGGCATCGCCATCGGCATTACCCTGATTATCGGGACGCTGATGACGCCTGTTTTACAGGGCAAAATTGGCATGCTGTTTGGCACAACAGGTGGCCAGCTTACCCTGCTCGGCGTATTTGTTGCGGTCATCGGTGTGGCAATTGTCAGCTATGCGGGTTTCCTGAAAGAAAAAGCATTGGGCATTAAAGCTGAAGAGTTCAATCTGCGAAAAGGGCTGATTCTGGCTGTAATGTGCGGGATTTTCTCCGCAGGGATGTCTTTCGCCATGAGCGCTGCGGTGCCAATGCACGAAGCAGCACGCGAACTCGGGATTGATCCGTTGTACGTTGCCCTGCCAAGTTATGTGGTGATTATGGGCGGCGGTGCGGTCGTTAACCTCGGTTTCTGCTTTATCCGTCTGGCAACACGTAAAACCATCTCTTTGCGCGCCGATATGTCGGTGGCGAAATCCCTGCTGCTCACCAATGCGGTCTTTTCCATTATTGGCGGCGTGATGTGGTATCTGCAGTTCTTCTTCTACGCCTGGGGCCATGCCAGCATTCCTGCAGAATATGATTACATGAGCTGGATGCTGCATATGAGTTTCTACGTATTGTGCGGAGGCATCGTCGGTCTGGTGCTGAAACAATGGCTCGGGGTAGGCAAAAAACCAGTACGCGTTCTTTGTATCGGTGCGCTGGTGATTATTCTGGCGGCGAATATTGTCGGTCTGGGTATGGCACTGTAAGCGTTACGTTTCTCAACGACAGCAGAACTTATTCTGCTGTCGTTGAGGATAAAAGGATTTTGCCGGTCTGCTGTGTAAAACGCTGCCGGTAGTCCCGCGGCGAAACACCACTTGCACGACTGAACACCACAGAAAAATAGTTACTGTCATCAAAGCCGCATTCAGCGGCCACGTCACTGATCGTCATGTTGCCGTAGCGCAGCAAACTCATCGCCCGGCAAAGCCTCAACTGACGTAAATAATGGGTCACGCTCATGCCGGTGTACTGCTTGAACAGCGAACGTAAAGCACGCGGATTGAGCTGATGTTGCAGACAAAACGTTTCAAGATGGAAGGGAGCGGAGATATTTGCCCGCAGAGCCATCAGCAATAGATCCAGCTGATGCGCATCCGGTAACGCTCCACTGTCCGGCCGCTGACGAAAACGCAGTAACAACAGTGCCAGTTGCATCAACAGGGCTTCACTCAGCTGGATCGAAAGCGGCTCCGATTTCATACACTCTTTAGCAAGCTCATCCACTTTATCGCGCAAAACCGCCATGCCAAGCGTACTTAAACGCCAGTAACGTTGTTCCTGGCTGACATTTTCACCCGGTAATAATTGCGACCAGTCGGCTGCCAGCCCGAAACGCTCACGGCAAAACAGCACATTATCCAGTGCCAGTTCGTTGACTGACTCATAGCTATGCCGGTCCCGCGAATTAATATAAAACAAGTCACCACAGGTGATGGGATAAGGGATGTCGTTCCAGACATGCAGACCATTACCGCGCCAGACAATGACCAGTTCATCAAAATCATGGTCATGACTCGGAAAGTCGGCCTGCGGGTGACGTTCAGCCACCACGACCGAATTCATTTTGGTCAGGAAGAAGTCATTTTTATTCAATTTCAATGACATAGATGCAATCTCAAACCCGTTTGACGACAAAATAAACGAGGCAGTTCTCAGGTAAGAATACCGGAAACCGCGAGAGGTGCCGTTTAACGCAACTGATCACGCATGAGTTTTGGCGACACCGAAAACTCCCGACGAAACTGTGTCGAGAAGTGGTTACTGTCACTGAAGCCGCAGGCATAGGCGATGTCGGTAATACTTTGATCGCTATGATGTAAACGACGGCGCGCCTCCAGCAACCTCAGTCGGTTGAGATACCGCTGTGGCGTCATGCCGGTGTAATGCTTCATCTGACGATGTAATGTTCTCAGCGCCAGCGAAAAACGTTCTGCAGCTTCGGTCCAGTTGACGTCCTCACTGTAATGCGACTGGAGCCATTGCAAAAGTTGATTGACCCTGTTTTCCGAGGTATCTCGCAATTGTGACTGGAAACAGTCCTGATAAAGCAGGATCAGCAGTTGTAAAAACAGACTTTCACGGGTCGCAATGTGTTCCATTTCAACACTGTCAGGCAACGCTGCAAGCTGTGTGATGCAGTTCAGTACCTGCTGAAGCACGCACGGACTGAGCTGCCAGTGGACCTGTGACTGATAGTGATGTTCCTGAGGAAGGAAGTGGCCGACGTCCTGAATGAACCGGAACGCCTTCGGCGAGCGGAACAGCACATTGGTCAGCCGCAGGTTATCCACATTTTCAAACAGATGATGATCGCTGGCGCGCACGAAACAGACCGTACCGGCCGTCAGTGTATAAGGGTTGTCATTGAAGATATGCACACCCGATCCGCTTTCCACCAGCATAATTTCGTGGAAATCATGGTAGTGCTCCGGGAATACATCTTGCGGAAGCCGCCGCTCAACCGTCACAGTCAGCTCAGGTGCCGCAAAATAATCATCACCTCTCAGTAACGTCATGTATCACCTCCGGTTCAAAATCCTTGTGCTTCGGGAACCAACCCTACCCTGCGCCCTGCGTTTTTGCCTTCAAACCACGGCAGCAAAAGCGCCATAAACGGTCATATTTCAAAGATTCAGCCTGTCGTGATGCAGATCTGCGGCAAAGATCACAATCGCGTATTCCGGTTTACTCCGGCGCGGCAAAACCCTGTTTCAGTCAGCTTTGAACCGTTATGTGATCTGCCTCGCATCTACCTTTTTAATGCTGCCATCCCGCCAAAACCGGTGGCAATCACCGGAAGGTGTCCCTCAGGCACCTCCCCTACACTGGCCACATATTCAATAAGGAATGGCCGCTATGAGAACACACCATCTTGCCGCTATTGACCTCGGCGCTTCCAGCGGCCGGGTGATGCTGGCGACGTTTACCCGTCAGGATCCCGATCCGGCAGCGACGCTGACACTGAAAGAAATCCACCGTTTTCCTAATAACCTGATCCGCGTTGATGGCCACGATACCTGGGACCTTGATGCGCTGGAGAAACACATACTTGAAGGGCTGAATCGCCTCGACGCGTCCGGCGTTCAGCTTGACGGTATCGGGATTGATACCTGGGGAGTGGATTATGTCCTGCTTGATGCACAGGGGCAGCGGGTCGGCTTGCCGGTTGCTTATCGTGACAACCGCACGGAAGGCGTGATGGCGCGGATGGAACAGCAGTTTGGCCGCGAGAATTTGTACCAGAAAACCGGCATTCAGTTCATGCCGTTTAACACACTTTACCAGTTGCGCGCGCTGAGCGAACAACAGCCTGAAATCGTCAGTAAAGCAGCCCACATGCTGATGATCCCGGATTATTTCCTTTACCGCCTCACCGGAAAACTGAACTGGGAATACACCAACGCCAGCACCACACAGATGCTCAATCTCGCCACCGGTGACTGGGATGAAGATTTGCTGAAACTTGCAGGTGTGCCGCGCCGCTGGTTGCAAAAACCTACACAGCCGGGTAACTCCCCGGGACTGTGGAAAAGCCCTCGCGGACGCAGCGTACCGGTATTCAGCGTCGCAACGCACGATACCGCCAGCGCGGTGGTTGCCGCCCCGCTGACCAGTTCACACAGCGCCTATCTCAGTTCCGGCACCTGGTCGCTGATGGGCATTGAAAGCCCGCACGCTTTTAACCATGCCCAGGCACTCCACGACAATATCACCAACGAAGGCGGTATCGACGGCAGCTATCGGGTGTTGCGCAATATCATGGGCTTATGGCTGTTCCAGCGGGTTTGCCGCGAACTGAACATCCAGGATTTACCGTCATTAATCACGCTGGCTAAAAACGTCACGCCGTTCACTTATCTGATTAACCCGAACGAAGATCGTTTTATCAATCCCCCCTCTATGGTGGATGCCATTCGCGATGCCTGTCGTCAGGCGGGTGATCCGGTGCCAGAGTCGCCAGCTGAACTGGCGCGTTGTATTTTCGACAGCCTTGCCATGTTGTATCGCAAAATCGCCTTGCAACTTGCTGATTTACAAGGGACACCGCTGGAAGATATCCACATCGTTGGCGGCGGCAGTCAGAACCAGTTCCTGAATCAGCTTTGTGCTGATGTCTGTCAGGTCAGCGTCAGCGCAGGCCCGGTGGAAGCTTCAACGCTTGGCAATATCGGCTGCCAGCTGATGGCGTTAAACGCCGTCAAAGATACCGCTGAATTTCGTCGCATTGTTGCCACGAATTTTGAGCAACACCACTACATTCCACGTATTCACGCGGATTTCGCTATTCACTGGCGCCGTTTTCAGGCGCTCTGTCACGTCAATGAGGAACTCGCAGTATGACTTCATCTATCGATCAAGCATGGACACTTGCCAAAGAACGCTTTGCACAGTTGGGTATTGATGCCGAAGCTGCAATCAAACAACTTGATACCCTGCCCGTTTCTATCCATTGCTGGCAGGGGGATGATGTCGCTGGCTTCGAAAACCCTGAGGGCAACCTGACCGGCGGTATTCAGGCGACCGGTAATTATCCCGGCAAAGCGCGCAACGCTCAGCAGCTTCGTGCTGACTTAGAACTGGCGATCTCCATGATCCCTGGCCCTAACCGGCTGAATCTGCATGCGATTTATCTGGAGTCCGATAAGCCCGTTGCCCGTAATGAGATTGAACCTAAGCACTTCACCGGCTGGGTTGACTGGGCGAAGAAAAACAAGCTGGGTCTGGACTTCAACCCGTCTTGTTTCTCACACCCGCTGAGCGCCGACGGCTTCACGCTGTCACACGCAAACCCGGAAATTCGCCAGTTCTGGATTGAACATTGTCAGGCCAGCCGCCGTGTCTCTGCCTCATTTGGCCGCGCACTGGGCACGCCGTCAGTGATGAATATCTGGGTGCCGGATGGCATGAAAGACATCACCGTCGATCGTCTGGCACCGCGCCAGCGCCTGATGAGCGCACTTGATGAAGTGATTTCTGAGAAGTTTGATATCACCGAACACATCGATGCCGTTGAAAGCAAACTGTTCGGCATCGGTTCTGAAAGCTACACCGTCGGCTCAAACGAATTCTATCTCGGTTACGCTGCCAGCCGCGGCACTGCGCTGTGCCTCGATGCCGGCCACTTCCACCCGACTGAAGTGATCTCCGACAAAATTTCTGCTGCGATGCTGTATGTGCCGCGCCTGCTGCTGCACGTCAGCCGTCCGGTACGCTGGGACAGTGACCACGTAGTTCTGCTGGACGACGAAACGCAGGCCATCGCCAGCGAAATCGTGCGCCATGACCTGTTCAACCGCGTTCATATCGGTCTGGATTTCTTCGATGCCTCGATCAACCGCATCGCTGCCTGGGTTATCGGCACCCGCAACATGAAAAAAGCCCTGCTGAAAGCCCTGCTCGAACCGACCGATTTACTGAAAAAACTGGAAGCCGAAGGCGATTACACCGCACGTCTGGCTCTGCTGGAAGAACAAAAATCCCTGCCATGGCAGGCCGTGTGGGACATGTATTGTCAGCGTCACGATGTACCGGTTGGCGGTCAGTGGCTGGATACCGTCCGTCATTACGAAACCAGCGTGCTGGCAAAACGTTAATTGCCGCCGAACGCAACAGAAACGCATTCACCTTATTCGCAGGAAAGAACCGATGAAAACATTATTTAGCTCGTGGTTTGTGCAAGGCATGGTCAAAGCGACCACCGATATGTGGCTGAAAGGCTGGGATGAACGTAACGGCGGCAACGTCAGCATGCGCCTGTTACCGGAAGACGTCGCACCTTATAAAAATGATTTTTACGACCAGCCGCGCCAGGTTGAACTGACTCAGCATGCGCCTGATCTGGCCAACGAATACTTCATCGTGACCGGTTCCGGTAAGTTTTTCCGTAACGTGCAATTAGCCCCGTCAGAAGCGCTGACCGTTATTCAGCTTGATGACAAAGGCGCCAGCTACAAAATCCTGTGGGGTCTGACCGCCGGCGGTCTGCCAACCTCTGAACTGGCCTCACATCTGCAATCTCACGCTGTGCGTAAACGTGTCACCAACGGTCAGGATCGCGTGATCATGCATTGCCATGCGACCAACCTGATCGCACTGACGTACGTGCTTGAGCTCGACAGCGCCAAGATCACCCGCAAGTTGTGGGAATGCAGCACCGAATGTCTGGTGGTCTTCCCCGACGGCGTGGGGATTGTACCGTGGATGGTGCCGGGTACCGATGGTATCGGCGCAGCCACTTCCGACCGGATGCAACATCACAGCCTGGTGTTGTGGGCATTCCACGGTATCTTCGGTTGCGGCCCGACGCTGGATGACGCTTTTGGCCTGATCGACACTGCTGAAAAATCGGCGGAGATCCTGGTGAAAGTGATTTCTATGGGTGGAATGAAACAAACCATCCAGACCGATGAACTGATTGCGCTTGGCAAACGTTTTGACGTCACGCCTTTTGAGGCCGCACTGAAAGCCTGATCAGGCACTTTATGCTCCAGACTTCATAAATCCTGCACGGGGAACAGTGGATGTTTCCCGTAGCAGGAAATGGCAAAGACCGCGGAGCAGCGCACAACAGGACACCTATTTTACTTACTCTATAGAGGGAATTTTTATGAGTTTCATGTTGGCACTTCCTAAAATCAGCCTCCACGGTCAGGGCGCAATCGAAGATATGGTTGCGATGCTGGCGACTAAGCAACACGGCAAAGCGCTTATCGTTACCGATGGCCAGTTAATCGAACTGGGTCTGCTCGACAGTTTATTCTCCGCACTTAAACAGGCCGGACTGCCTTACGCTATTTATGGCGGCGTGGTACCCAATCCAACCTCTGCTCACGTTGATGAAGGTTTCCGTTTGTATCAGGAAAACCAGTGCGATTACCTGATCGCTTTCGGCGGCGGCAGCCCGATTGATACCGCAAAAGGCATCAAAATTCTGACCGCCAATCCGGGGCCCGCCACAATGTATTCCGGTGTCGGTAAAGTTACCAAACCGGGTGTCTTCCTGGTGGCGATTAATACCACAGCGGGCACAGCCGCAGAACTCACCAGCAATGCGGTGATCATCGACAGCCAGCGTCAGGTGAAAGAAGTGATCATCGACGCCAATCTGATCCCGGATATTGCAGTGGACGACCCGGCGGTTATGCTCAAAATCCCGGCCAGTGTCACCGCTGCTACCGGCATGGATGCGCTAACCCACGCTATCGAAGCCTATGTTTCTGTCGGCGCACATCCTCTGACCGATCCGACCGCGCTCGCCGCGATTTCAACTATCACGCAATGGCTGCCAAAAGCAGTCGATCACGGCGATGATATTGAAGCCCGCGAGAAAATGGCGCAGGGACAATATCTGGCCGGTATGGCATTTAACAGCGCAGGCTTGGGGCTGGTTCACGCACTGGCGCATCAGCCGGGCGCGACACATAATCTGCCGCACGGCGTCTGTAATGCCATCTTGCTGCCGGTTGTCGAAGAGTTTAACCGCGCCAGTGCACCTCACCGCTTTGCCGATATCGCCCGCGCGATGGGCGTACATACGCAAGGTATCAGCGAAACACAGGCCAGTATTGCGGCCATTGACGCTATCCGAAAATTGTCCACCCGCGTGGGTATTCCTTCCGGTTTCAAAGAGCTGGGGATTAAGGAAAGCGATATCGAAGGATGGCTGGATAAAGCGCTGGCTGACCCGTGCGCACCGTGCAATCCGCGCACCGCAACTCGTGAAGAAGTGCGCGAGTTGTATCTGAAAGCAATGTAGTTTCTTTGCTCCCCCTGAAAGGGGAGAACACGGAAACAGCTCGGTCTGCTCCCTCCCCT
>NZ_JYDF01000138.1:0-17226 GCF_003263525.1 Rahnella sp. NRRL B-41462
TTCGGGTCAAAGTAATCCGGTCCCCACGAAGACATATACGCATCGTAATTGTGTGATTTCACTTTGGTGGAGATCTGCGAGCTTAAACCCGGATCCAGTTTCACCGTTACGCCGCCCTGCGCGAAGCTGGCCTGCAACGCCTGGGCGATGTCCAGGTACGGCGGCTGATTGGCGGTAGACAGCGTGAAGCTGACGTTGGTCAGCCCGGCTTTTGCCAGAATCGCTTTGGCTTTCGCCGGATCATAGGTGTATGGCGTGTCATTCAGCGCGCCCAGATAACCTTCCGGCAGGAAGGCCTGATGCACCTGGAACTGATCTTTCATCAGGTCGTGCGCAATGTGGTTGTAATCGAACAGGTAACGGGCCGCTTCCCAGAACGCAGGATTACCCAACGCCGGAGAAGCTTTGGCGTTGAACTGCATGAAGTACAGCGAGGCATACGGGATCGCCAGAGGCTTAACGCCTTTTTTGCCGGCGAGTGCGGCCATCTGGTCAGAACCGAGATTACGCGCCATATCGGCATCCCCCTGCTCGATCAGCAAGCGGCGTGCGGCAGGATCCGGTACGTTTTTGATCAGAATGGTTTTCAGCTTCGGCGCGCCTTCCGGCGAAGTCGGATTCGCAGACAAAATCACCACTTCATGCGGAATGTAGTTGCGGATTTGATACGGGCCGGAACCGGCAGAATGGTTGCTCAGCCACTGATGCCCCAGGTCGTCAGCAGTGGCGTTAGCTTTCACCAGTTTGCTGTCAACGATAGAAGATACCGGCGCCGACAGCAGGCTCAACACGAATGACGGGCTGACATCGGCGGTCCAGCTGACTTTCACATGCTGATCATCGATTTTAGTCAGGAAGGTATCGACGTTTTTATCGGTCCAGCCCAGTTGCGTCAGAATGAACGAAGGTTCGAGATTCAGCTTCACCACACGCGATAACGAGAAAATCACATCATCGGCTGTCAGCGGATTGCCGCTGGCAAAGGTGGCTTTCGGTGACAGCGTGAAGGTCAGGCTGCGGTTATCTTTACCTGTTTCCCAGGAGGCCGCCAGCGTCGGTTTTAAATCGATCGGGTTGTTCGGGTCAGACTGCACCAGACGCTGATAAATATTATTGAAAGCCTGAACCGTGGTCAGTTCGAAGCCCTGCGCCGGATCAAAACTGGAGGTGTCATCAATGGATTGCGCGATAACCAAAGTATCCGGCGGCGTGGCAGCCTGCGCAGAGAAAGTAGCCGCAATAGCCGTAAACAGGACGGACGGTAATAAAGCTTTCATCAGGTCAGACTCTCCAAGGTAGCGAAATTGCTAAAGTTTTGTTGAGTGTAAAGTTTCTTCAACCTACCAGAAAGTCTGATAAATACTATCGTTATGCGAATTTTGCATAACGTTATCTGATTGGTTATTAAAGCGTCGGAATGCGGTCTGGCGGGGGATTGTTACTGTACAAACCACAGGGAAATACCCGCTGAAGGGATGTGGGAATGAATAGCACGTAAACCGGGGGTGTTAAGGGAAGCGGGCTGCACGGAAGGCCCCGCACAGCCCGCAGATGCGGGGCTTAGCTCAGCTCCGGCACATCAAAACCGGGAGAAACGGACAACAGCATCCGTACCTGTTTGACCAGCTCACTCATGCAGTCATCACGCATGCCGTAGTTGTTCAGCTCTTTTTCCAGGGCAAACAGATATTGTGCATTGGTTCCGAGCGGGCCGCTGGCCTGCGCAATCAGTGGCGCGATAACCTGATAATCGGTATCGGCCTCATATTGCGGGTGCGAGGGATCCATAATGAACACCAGCGCCGTCACCTTGCGGCCATCGTCGAGATTCAGTTCGCACCAGGTCGGACGATAACAGCCGGTCAGCATTTCACGCTTCCACAGCAATTCGAGTTCATCGAGAAGTGTGTCTTCCGGCAGACGGAACGCCAGACCGGTGGTTTTTCCGCCATCCCGCAGCGCCAGCATGCGGCCAGGTTGCGCATGGGTGCCACGCCCGGAGGTGAGGCGTAAACAGAAGGCACGATGATAACCGTGCAATGTGGCGGGTCGCGCCTCTTCCGAGTCAAAAACCGGGTTCCACATCAGTGAACCGTAACCAAAAATCCAGACCGGGCTGTTGTCGGGGCGACGCGCCAGCGTGCAGCTCAGAGAGGCTGCGCGCTGTTCAGGGGTCAGTAGCATCGACTCATCAATGCTGCCGAATGCTGTTTTGCAATCTGCGTTACGCAGGAAATCTCGAGTTAACATTCATTCCCCCTTCGGTACGACTTACTTTTGAACATGCCATGCTGTTAACGCTGTGTTCTCCGTTATCGTGAGTTTCATTTAATAACGCTATCGGACAGTTTCGCCTGAGCTTCAGGCCGCAGGGCAAATTTATTAGGAAGTTTCGTATACCCCTGCTGAATGAAACCTTATTCGTTTCTTTCGTTGCAATCAAGGTTGAGAGCGATCACAAAACGAAAATAAAGTGATTATTTTATGAACATTGCATGAATGTTGATATTTAGGGAGGGAATAAAACAAAAACAGCGGGAACCCGGAGGCCGGGCAGACCTTCTGGCAGGCGCGGGATCGCCCTCACCTGCCATTCATATCAGGATTTCTTAGGATGCCACTTATCGTCATCTCCTTTTTTATACCCATGTTTCACAGCGGCCCAGGCAACTTTATGCGCCGTTTCCTCACGCGAGTCATCGCCCTGCCGGTCTTTAGGTTTTTTATACTCATCCCAGGCGCTGTTAAACGCTTCCTTATAGATATCCTGCGCATGGGCAGGAAGCACATTGCGCACGGATTCAGGCAACGCTGAGCGGTTCTGATAAGGCATAGTCGTCTCCTTTTTCATAGCGTTCATCGCATTGATATTTTTTATGTGCGGCGTCTGCGCACAGGATAAAGTCTAGCTGCTACCCTCAAAGGACGCTGCCAGATTATTCTCGTTATCAGGCCGCTGACTGCACATTTCCTCCATGAAATTGTGTGGGTATCCTGATGATTTACATAAACTGACGCATAATCGCCATATTACTACAATAGCAATATAATACATTGTTTTTAAATGACTTAATATTTTAACAAAACGAATTATTAGGGTGTTTATTGCTGGTTAATTCAGATTATTCCCTGATAAACAATTGATATGTCATTTTTTATGCATTAACAATGAATTTACCCTGTTAATAGATTAATTTATCTACTATACTTAACAGGTTAGACCTTTATGCTGCCAGGCATTTTTCTGACAACTGACAGACAGGCGGTTGTTATTACGTGAGCGTTTATAAGGAGAATAATCATCATGGTGTCTTCACAGGAACATCCAAAAATCAAAACCCGCCATCAGGAATACTCCCTGGTTTTTCCCATCGCTGCACTTATCGTTCTCATCCTCTGGGGCAACAGCAGTAACTTTGCCTCGGTTGTCGGTATCAATTTAATCGCGCTGGTCGGTATCCTCGCCAGCGCCTTCAGCGTGGTGCGTCATGCCGACGTACTGGCACATCGTCTTGGCGAACCTTACGGGTCGCTGATCCTCAGCCTTTCAGTGGTCATCCTCGAAGTCAGCCTGATTTCGGCCCTGATGGCGACCGGCGACGCCGCGCCCGCGCTGATGCGTGACACGTTGTTCTCGATCATCATGATTGTTACCGCCGGTCTGGTTGGCGTTGCCCTGCTGTTGGGCGGGCGCAAATTTGCGACACAATATGTGAATCTCGGTGGTATCAAACAGTACCTGATGGCGATATTCCCGCTGGCGGTGATTGTGCTGGTGCTGCCTGCCGCGTTGCCGGCGGGCAATTTCTCGACGCTACAGGCGTTGTTTGTCGCGATGATTTCAGCCGCCATGTACGGCGTATTTTTGCTTATCCAGACCAAAACCCACCAGAGCCTGTTTATTTACGAGCATGAAGATGAAGGCGAAGAAGACGGACACGGAAAACCGTCTTTGAAAAGTAACCTGACGCATACGCTCTGGCTGATTGTCCATCTGGTGCTGGTTATCGCAGTGACCAAGTTCAACGCCAATCCGCTGGAAAGCCTGCTGACCGAACTGAATGCTCCTGCGCAGTTCACCGGCTTCCTGGTCGCGTTACTGATCCTTTCACCGGAAGGTCTGGGCGCACTGAAAGCGGTACTGAAGAATCAGGTACAGCGCGCCATGAATTTGTTCTTCGGCTCCGTGCTGGCGACGATTTCACTGACCGTACCGGCGGTGACCGTCATCGCCACCCTGACAGGTCAGGATCTGATTTTCGGCCTGGATCCGGCGAATATTGTGGTGATGCTGGCGGTGCTGATCTTGTGCCAGATTTCATTCTCCACTGGCCGTACCAATGTATTAAACGGTACCGCGCATCTGGCCCTCTTCTGCGCCTACATGATGCTAATTATGCTTTAAATCTTCATCCTTCGGGTTGCCGCCCTGATACAACCCAAATGATTTTGATTGAATGAAGAATGACAAAAGAAAGGCCGCTCAACTGAGCGGCCTTTTTCATGGGAGGGATGGGAGAATTAAGAGTAGGCGTGGAGAGTGCGTTTACACAGCTCTGAACGCACGCAGTCCTCTTTGCCAAATTCAATGATGCCAATCATCTCGTCTTCTTCGAAGCGAGACATTGCATCGCTGAGCCCCGATACTACGCCGCGTGGTAAATCGCACTGGGTAATATCACCGTTAACAATCACCGTCACATTTTCACCGAGACGGGTCAGGAACATTTTCATCTGGCTGGCCGTGACATTCTGCGCTTCGTCCAGAATAACCACCGCATTTTCGAAAGTACGCCCGCGCATATAAGCGAATGGCGCAATTTCAACCTTCCCTATTTCCGGTCGCAAACAATATTGCAGGAATGATGAACCCAGACGACGTAATAGAATGTCGTAGACCGGACGGAAATAAGGCGCGAACTTCTCAGAAATATCACCGGGCAGGAAACCGAGATCTTCATCGGCTTGCAATACCGGGCGCGTCACAATAATCCTGTCGATTTCTTTGTGAATTAATGCCTCTGCCGCTTTCGCAGCGCTGATAAATGTTTTGCCGCAACCGGCTTCACCGGTGGCAAAAATTAACTGCTTATTCTCTATGGCTGATAAGTAATGACCTTGAGCTTCAGTACGCGCTTCGATGACGGACGTATCGCGGGAGTCGCGAGCCATGCCGATCGATTCCAAACCGCCCATCTGTACTAATGACGTCACAGATTCTTCCTCGCGCTGGCGGTGACTACGTGAATCACTACGAATAACACGTTTTGCTTCACGACGAGCTTTGATCACTGCTTTCTGTCTTCCCATAGTGGCACCTTACAGTTTGATTCACTTAACGCTAAGGCATAATGCCCGCACGGTTATGTTTCACTAACAAATGAGGTTTTGGTCTCCTTTTAGACCAAGTGGAGCCAATGAATAACGTGAAGAGGAAAAGAAACCAAAGGGATTAACGGAAAGTCTTTTGGTTGTTTTCTGTTCACGAGGAGGCATTGTCAAAAGTGTCAATAATGACAAACCGCTGACCCATACAATGAAAATTCCAGAATAAAAGCCAGTGATATTCACATCATTTTGGTAAACATTTACGGGGTCAGTTAAAGAACAGGGTTGAGGTTGAGTGGATGATATTTTTTGCAGCAAGCGGCAGGAAAAAGCTGAAAGTAAAGGTTGAAATATTAGAGAGTCGGAAGCCTGGCCCTCGTTTGCATTTAAGCGACAACAACGAGTGAATGAGAGAAGTGTGTTATTTTCGATCAACAGCCCAAACATGGACTTTACCATTCGCGCTCCCCGCAGTGTTATTAACGGCACCTGCCGTACACCTCGTGAAAACTACCGCTTATAAATGTCAGTATAATGACAGCTGAAACATTTGCGTTACCAAAATGTAAAAAAGTTTGTGGCTGACGTCAATAGGATCATGAGGATCTTTTTCAGATCCTCTTTAATCGTGCTGAATTTCTCTCAGCCCAGCAGATTATTTTTCTTTTCATTGATGAAGTAACTGTTAATGCCTTCCGCCAGCGCATGCGCCATTTTCTCCTGAAACACCGGCTCACCCAGTAATTTTTCTTCCTGTTTATTGGTGATGAAGGATGTCTCCACCAGCGCGGAAGGAATTCGCGGGGATTTCAGTACCGCAAATCCCGCCTGTTCAGGATGCGGACTGTGCATGTGATGCACTTTACTAATAGTTGCCGCCAGATGATGGCCAAAATTCAGGCTGCGATGAATGGTTTCGTGCTGGTCGAGATCAAACAGCGTTTCTTTAAGGTATTGATCGTCCGTTTTAAAATCGTTGTCATACAACACATCTGCGCTGTTTTCGCTTTGCGACAAATAGCGCGCCATCGCACTGCCCGCCCCGTGTTCAGACAGCGCGAAAACCGACGCACCGGAGACCTGATCGTTGGTAAAACCGTCGGCATGAATTGAGATAAACAGATCTGCCTCATGCTGATGCGCCAGGCTGACGCGGTGATACAGCGGAATAAATACGTCATCCTGGCGCGTCAGCACCGCCTGAATACCGTGCTGTTGATCAAGCAAGGTTTGCAGTCGTTTGGCGATGTGCAGCACCACGTGTTTTTCATAGGTGCCTTCGTTGCCGATCGCGCCCGGATCCTTTCCGCCATGCCCCGGATCAATCATCACCAGCAGCGGTTTCTCTGCCCGAGGTGCAGCGGTGGTGACGGGCAAAATCTCGGCGTCAGGGCTTTCTCCGGCTATCGTCACGTTCAGCACACCGTTTTCCGTGCTGCGCGTAATCTTCGGTTTACCGTTTACCTGCAACACAATGCGCGCCACTTGCGGGCTGAAGTGAGCAATCCTCCCCTCTTTTATCCACGAAAATTTCTGCCTGACCACCGTCAGCGCATGCTCCAGTTCCGGTGGAAATGACGCCATCGGCATATCAATCACCACTCTTTCCGGCGCACTGAGCATAAACACCCGGCTGTATTTATCCGCTGCCGGTAACGCCAGGTAAATCTGACTGGCGTCTGATGTCATGGTAATGCGCACGGCTTTTTGGGCGGCATACAGGCGTGGTGCCGTCAGGGAAAGTCCGATGCCAAAGATCAGTAATTTTCTGCGGGCATGGTTGATGGTCATAACAGTCTCGGAGCAGGCATCGTAATAAATCAGTTTGACGATTTATCATCATGACATTGCTGAGATTTTTTGGGATGCAGCGGAGTATTAACAGGCGGTGAATTGCGTAACGAAGCGTAAAAAGGATTTCTGGATTGAGCTTCTCCCCCTTCGCAGGGGGAGGCATTAAATTACGCTTCGATTAACGATTGACCGAGATAGTGGCTTTCATCTTTATTCCCCGGCAGCGTGAAGAAAAAGCCGCCGCCATTCGGACGGATATACTCTTCAAGCGCTTCGCCGTTCAGGCGTTTCTGCACGGTCAGGAAACCTTTTTCCAGGTCATGCTGATAACAGACAAAAATCAGCCCCATTTCCAGTTGCCCGGAATGGGTCACGCCAAGCGAATAGCTGTAGCCACGGCGCAGCATCAGGTTTTCATCGGTGGCTTTGGTACGCGGATTCGCCAGACGGATATGTGAATCAAGGCGGATGATCTTACCTTCCGGGTCTTTTTCGTAATCCGGCACATCGTGCTCTTTTTCCATCCCCAAAGGTGCGCCGGTGGCTTTGTTACGCCCGAAAATAGACTGCTGCTCCTGCAACGGCGTACGGTCCCAGGATTCCACCTTGAACGGGATCAGACGTGTGGCCTGATAACTGCCGCCAAGCGTCCACGCCGGTTCGCCCTGACCGGCGGTGACCCAGACGGTTTTATCCATCAGTGGTGTGTCTTTCGAGTCAGGATTCGCCGTGCCGTCTTTAAAGCCCAGCAGGTTAATCGGCGTTTCTTTGCCCTGACTGCGCGCTGCGTGGGACGAAATAAAGCCGTCACGACGCCAGCGCACACTGAGTAAATCCGGTGTGTACTTGATGATGTCACGCAACGCATGCACCACCGTATCGTTGTTGTTGGCACAGATTTGCAGTGACAGGTCACCGTGACAGAGTGTGGCATCCAGTGAATCATTCGGGAAACGCGTCATGCGCTGCAATTTCAGCGGCTTATGCGGCGCTAATCCAAAGCGTTCATCGAACAGGGAATCCCCCACCGACAGCGTCATGGTCAGGTTATCCGGGTAGATTTCTGCCCCCATCACGCCGGAATCCATCGGCGGGAATTTCGGATCCATTGAAGGTGCGGTGCCACCCTTGGTCAGGAAGGCAAACCGTGAATCAAGGAGACGGAAAAGACGCTCCAGATCGGCTTTGTTGGTGGCCAGCACGTCAAAGGAAACCAGCATCATCGACGCCTGTTGTGGCGTTAAAATCCCTGCCTGATGCTCGCCGTAATAAGGTTGCCTGCCCCAGCGTTCGTCCGGGGAAACCGTGCCTGGCGTGTACTCTTTTTTTGCGCCGGGTGTTTTCTCAGCCTGCGCCGTGGCAGCGCCGCCCAGGGCAAATGCCCCGCCTAACAATCCCACACCTTTCAGCAAACTGCGGCGGGAAGAAGAAACGTCGTTCTGATTATCGTTTTTGTGACTCATTGCTATGCCTCGTTATAACGCTCCTCCCCCTGCGAAGGGGGAGGTTGGGAGGGGGTTTTAATGATAAAACAGGGGGTTATGCATACTTCGGCTGCTGGATTTTTCTTTAATACCCCACCCCACCCTCCCCTTCGCAGGGGAGGGTGCTAAGGAGTTTAATCTAAACCAAGCACACCGCGCAGTTTGGACAAGTCTTCTGCCAGCGTGGTGATCGGCCCTTTCATTGCGTTACGGTCTGCATCAGACAGTTTTTCATAATTCTCGTAACCGTCTTTGGTTTTGTATTTATCCAGCAGCGCATCGACGGTTTTGAAGTTAGCGTCGATTTTATCCAGCAACGGTTTATCGGCTTTGACCAGTAACGGACGCAGCAGATTGACGATTTTTTGTGCGCCATCAAGGTTGGCACGGAAATCCCACAGGTCAGTGCGGCTGTAACGGTCTTCTTCGCCGCTGATTTTACTGGCGGCCACTTCTTCAATCAGGCCCGCCGCGCCGCCGACCACTTTGCTAGGCGGGAAAGTCAGGTCTGCGATACGTTTTTGCAAATCAACGGTATCGGTATAAAGCTTGTCAGCAAAGGGTTCGGTGCCTTTGGTGGTTTTGTCCGCGAAGAGAATTTTCTCCAGACGGTGGAAACCGGTGAAGTTAGGATCTTCGGCTTTTTTCTCGAAATCATCTTCACGGGCGTCGATGCTGCCGTCCAGATCAGAGAACAGTTCGGCAATCGGTTCGATGCGCTCATAGTAAACACGGGTTGACGCGTAAAGGGATTGTGCTTTCGCCAGATCACCCTTCTTCACTGCGTCGGTAAAGGCTTTGGTATGCGCCACCAGTTCAGCGACCTGCTGCGTCACATAGACTTTGTATTCCGCAATCGGGCCAACCAGCGCCATGGCGTCAGGCTTACCGGAAGCGGCTGTCCCCTCGGCGGTGACAGTCAGTTTGCCTTTCGGATTGCTCAGCAAGCCACAGGTCATGTCGTATTCGCCCGGTTCAAGGTTAGCCGTCATTTTTTGCGTGAAACCCGGTGCCACGTTTTCACGTTCTTCCACCACCATCACGCCTTTCAAAATTTCCCATTCCAGGTTTTTCTGACTGTTGTTATGGATAACAAACTGGGTTTTACCGGCGGGCACGGTCAGCGCCATCGGTTCACATTGTTTGTCGTTAACAGCAATTTTGACCTGACGAACATCAGCAGCCAGCACGTTGGCGCTCAGCGCAAAAGCCGGCAGGGATAACAGTGCAATCTGTAAAGCTTTACGGCGAAAATGTGTCATGTACAACTCCGTGACAAAGGCAAGATGATGGAAAGGTTTAAGGATCAACGTCGTGTTTTTTGCCCGGCAGAGGCCGGCGCGGCCACAGGCGATTTACCTTGTGGCATAAAGAACAGGAACAGCGCAGGGATCAGATACAGGAAGTACACCGCGACTTCGCTGACCGTCGGGGCTTCCTGATAGCCAAACATCCCTTCCAGCAACGTGCCGAATAAAGAGTGCGTGGATAATGTGCCGCTCAGATCAAAAGCAATATCCTGCATACGGTTCCACAATCCGGCTTCATGGAAAGCGCGAATAGCCCCCGCAGCCAGCCCGGCGGCGACAAACAGAATGAACAGGCTGGTCCATTTGAAGAACTTCGCCAGATGCAGCTTCACCCCGCCGTAGTAAATCAGGAAACCCAGCACGATGGCCGCGCCAAGCCCGAGCACTGCGCCGATCGGCGCTTCGATGCCGACGTCCTGCTGGAAGGCCGCCAGCAGGAAAAACACCGATTCCAGACCTTCACGCGCTACCGCAAAAAACACCATCGCGACCAGTGCCCAGCCCTGACCGCGGCCGGAATTCAGCGCATGATCAATCGCCCCTTCCAGATGCACTTTGATAGAACGCGACACTTTGCGCATCCAGAACACCATATAAGTCAGGATGCACACCGCAACGACGGCGACGATACCTTCAAACAGCTCCTGCTGTTTTTGTGGAAACTCACCGGTCGTGGCATTGATGAAAAGACCGAGCGCCAGACAGAGTGCGGCAGCGATGAAAACGCCAATCCAGACCACACCGAGCCACTGCCCGCGTTGCGTCCGTTTGAGATAGCTGGCAATCAGGCTGACGATCAGTGCAGCTTCCAGCCCTTCGCGAAACATAATGAGAAACGGAACGAACATGACGAGCTCCCGAGCCCTGAATTCTGACGAACAACAGAATGTGTAAGGTCTCTGTAAAGAAAAGTAAAAAGAAACGATAGTGATTATCATTCTTGCCAAAAGAAATACAAGAGGTAACCGATCCTTTTTTTGAAGCGTGATCGGTAAATAGACAGGAAAAATCAGGTCAGGGGGTTTATCTGGCGGAAAATGCTGAAAACCGGGGGCTGAATGCCCCCGGTCTGAGTGTCATAAAAGTAAAAAACCGTTAAATAGTATTATATTCCGCTTCCGCAACAGTGAAGCGCTGTTCCACGGCGGCGGAAGGTTTACGCCCCGCCAGGCTGACAATCCAGATAGCCAGAGACGCGAAAATAAAGCCGGGAATGATTTCATACAGTTCGGCCCAGCCGTATTGTTTCCACAGGATCACTGTCACGGCACCGACGATCATGCCTGCCAGTGCACCGTTACGCGTCATACGTTTCCACATCACGGAAATCAGGATCACCGGTCCGAATGCTGCGCCAAAACCGGCCCATGCATAACTGACTAAACCGAGAACACGGTTTTCCGGATTGGCAGCCAGCGCAATCGCGACCAGCGCCACAACCAGCACCATCGCACGCCCTACCCACACCAGTTCGCGCTGGCTTGCGCCTTTGCGCAGGAAGGCTTTATACAAATCTTCGGTAATCGCGCTTGAACACACCAGCAACTGACAGCTCAGGGTACTCATCACCGCCGCCAGAATAGCGGACAGCAAAATACCGGCAATCCAGGGATTAAACAGAATTTTCGTCAGCTCGATGAACACGCGCTCACCGTTTTGCGTCACGTTGCCCGCTTCGCCCGGATTATTGCTGAAGTACGCAATCCCGAAGAATCCTACGGCAATGGTGCCCGCCAGACACAAAATCATCCATGTCATGCTGATACGGCGCGCGCTGCGGATAGTTCGGTGAGAATCGGCCGCCATGAAGCGCGCCAGAATATGCGGCTGACCAAAATAGCCCAGCCCCCAGCCCAGCAATGACAAAATCGCCACCAGATTCATGCCCTTGAACATATCGGTGTATTCAGGGTTTTTGGCATTGATTACCATCATCGAGGTATCAATACCGCCAACTGCGAGGATGACGATAACCGGTGTCAGGATCAGCGCGAAAATCATCAGGCTGGCCTGCACGGTATCAGTCCAGCTGACTGCCAGAAAACCGCCGATAAAGGTATAAATGATGGTCGCCGCCGCACCAGCCCAAAGTGCAGTCTGGTACGTCATGCCGAAGGTGCTTTCAAACAGACGCGCACCGGCCACGATGCCGGAGGCACAATAAATGGTGAAGAACACCAAAATCACAATCGCGGAGATAATGCGCAGCAGCTTGCTGGAATCTTCAAAACGATGGGTAAAGTAATCCGGCAGTGTCAGCGCATTATTGTTGGCTTCAGTGTGCACACGCAGCCGTCCTGCCACCAGTTTCCAGTTCAGGTACGCGCCGATGGTCAGGCCAATGGCGATCCAGCTTTCCGAAATCCCGGAAATAAAAATCGCCCCCGGTAATCCCATTAACAGCCAGCCGCTCATGTCAGAAGCACCGGCTGAAAGCGCCGTCACCACGCTGCCTAAACTGCGTCCGCCCAGAATATAATCATCAAAGTTTTTGGTTCGTAGATACGCGATGAGCCCAATAAAAATCATCCCGAAAATATAAACACAAAACGTCACCAGCATCGGTGTGTTCATTGTCATTCCATTCTCCACTTCTTATTTTTTGCGATGTTGTCCGGCAGCTGTCTGTCCTGAAGCACTCCACCAGAAGTGCCGCTAAAAACCTGCCGGGGCGAGATGATGGCTGAAACCCTGTAAGGTTGCAGCAAGACTCTCCATATTTTTTACGTAGTCACTGACTCTGTGTGGTTTTTGTTCAAAATTACTGTCGGGCCGGATACTGGTTTAGCCTGATCCACTTTTCAATATTTTTAACATTTCAAATACACAAAATTCACCCTCCATCACAGTTATCCGCAATACCGGTTGTACTTTGCACTGACAAAAGTTGCACCTGATGCAACCTTTGACATTCTCCTCAGGTGAATGCAGGCAAGATCCATGCCGTTATTTTATTGTTAAAAATGCCAGACAAATCACAACAGGCATACTTCATGCATTAACAGGGTTGCACAAGGTTGCAACATAGAAGATATTGCTCAGCATAAAATAACGAATTCACCTGAAATTTTTTATATGGAGTGTTTGCGCATGGGTATGACGACGATGGGCGTGAAGCTGGATGAAGGTACACGCGACAGGCTTAAAGAAGCGGCTCACAAAATTGACCGCACGCCGCACTGGCTGATCAAACAAGCGATATTTTCCTATCTGGAACGACTGGAAAATGGCGATACGCTGCCGGAAATTCCGGCGCTGAATGGCGCTGCGCCTGAAGGTATGGAAGATGTCGCTGTGCAACTGGTTCAGGAAGCCCATCAGCCGTTCCTTGATTTCGCCGAGCAGATCCTGCCACAGTCAGTCAGCCGTTCTGCCATCACTGCCGCCTATCGCCGCCCTGAACCTGAAGCCGTGTCGATGCTGCTTGAACAGGCGCGTTTGCCTGCCCCGCTCAATGATGCTGCGCTGAAACTGGCTGCTGACATTGCCACCAGACTCAGGAACCAAAAGAGTGCAAACGGCCGCGCCGGCATGGTGCAAAGCCTGCTGCAGGAGTTCTCTCTGTCTTCTCAGGAAGGCGTGGCGCTGATGTGTCTGGCGGAAGCGCTGCTGCGTATTCCCGACAAACCGACCCGCGATGCGTTAATCCGCGACAAAATCAGCAACGGTAACTGGCATTCGCATCTGGGCCGCAGCCCGTCGCTGTTCGTTAACGCCGCGACCTGGGGTTTGCTGTTCACCGGCAAGCTGGTGGCGACGCATAATGAAGCGAGTCTGTCAAAATCGCTGAACCGCATTATCGGCAAAAGCGGCGAACCGCTAATCCGCAAAGGTGTGGACATGGCAATGCGCCTGATGGGAGAGCAATTCGTGACCGGCGAAACCATCGCCGAAGCGCTGGCCAATGCCCGCAAACATGAAGAAAAAGGTTTCCGCTATTCCTACGACATGCTGGGTGAAGCCGCGCTGACCGCGAAAGACGCGCAGGCCTATTTGCAGTCCTATCAGCAGGCGATCAATGCCATCGGCAAAGCCTCCAATGGTCGCGGCATTTATGAAGGCCCCGGCATTTCCATCAAGCTTTCCGCCCTGCATCCGCGTTACAGCCGTGCGCAATATGAGCGTGTAATGGAAGAGTTGTATCCGCGCCTGCTTTCACTGACCTTGCTGGCACGCAGTTACGACATCGGTATCAACATCGATGCCGAAGAAGCTGACCGCCTGGAAATCTCTCTCGATTTGCTGGAAAAACTCTGCTTCGAACCGGAACTGGCGGGCTGGAACGGCATCGGCTTCGTGATTCAGGCGTATCAGAAACGCTGCCCGATGGTGATTGATTACCTGACCAGTCTGGCACAGCGCAGCCGCCGCCGTCTGATGGTCCGTCTGGTGAAAGGTGCGTACTGGGACAGCGAAATTAAGCGCGCACAAATGGACGGTCTGGAAGATTATCCGGTTTATACCCGCAAGGTTTACACCGATGTCTCCTATCTGGCCTGCGCCCGTAAACTGCTGGCCGTGCCAAACCTGATTTATCCTCAGTTCGCGACGCATAACGCCCACACCGTGGCGGCGATTTATCAACTGGCCGGTAATAACTATTATCCCGGTCAGTACGAATTCCAGTGCCTGCACGGTATGGGTGAACCGCTGTACGAGCAGGTGGTGGGGAAAATTTCTGACGGCAAACTGAACCGCCCGTGCCGCATTTATGCCCCGGTCGGTACACACGAAACACTGTTGGCGTACCTGGTACGTCGTCTGCTGGAAAACGGCGCGAATACCTCCTTTGTTAACCGTATTGCCGATGCCACGTTACCGATCGATGAACTGGTTGCCGATCCGGTTCTGGCGGTCGAAGCGCTGGCCGCCAGCGAAGGTCAGGTCGGATTACCCCATCCGCGAATCGCCCTGCCGCGCAATCTTTATGGCGACAAACGTGTGAATTCTGCCGGTCTGGATATGTCCAGCGAGCACCGTCTGGCCTCCCTTTCCAGCGCCCTGCTGCAAAGCGCCAGCCACCCGGTCAAAGCGCAGCCGATAATTGATGCGCAAACGGACGACGGCGAATTCCTGCCGGTGATCAACCCGTCTGAAAATACCGATATTGTCGGGTATGTTCGCGAAGCGACAGAAGCTGAAATCAGCCGCGCGCTGGATGCCTCAACCGCTGCCGGGTCAATCTGGTTTGCGACACCTCCCGAAGAACGTGCCGCCATCCTGCAACGCGCTGCAGAACTGATGGAAGCGCAGTTGCAAAACCTGCTCGGCGTGCTGGTGCGCGAGGCGGGAAAAACCTTTAATAACGCCATTGCCGAAGTACGTGAAGCCGTGGACTTCCTGCATTACTACGCCGGTCAGATCCGCGAAGATTTCGCCAATGACACGCACCGTCCGCTGGGGCCGGTGGTCTGTATCAGCCCGTGGAACTTCCCGCTGGCGATCTTTACCGGTCAGATTGCTGCCGCGCTGGCCGCCGGGAACAGCGTGCTGGCAAAACCCGCTGAACAAACGCCACTGGTCGCTGCGCTGGCCGTCAGCATTTTGCATGAAGCCGGAGTTCCGGCAGGCGTATTGCAGTTGCTGCCGGGCCGGGGTGAAACGGTCGGTTCGCAACTGGTCAATGACGAACGTGTACGCGGCGTGCTGTTTACCGGTTCGACGGATGTCGCGGGTATTCTGCAACGCAACATCGCCGGTCGTCTGGATCTGCAGGGGCGTCCGACGCCGCTTATCGCCGAAACCGGCGGGCTGAACGCCATGATTGTCGATTCTTCCGCGCTGACCGAACAGGTAGTGACGGATGTGGTCGCGTCGGCTTTCGACAGCGCCGGTCAGCGCTGCTCCGCCCTGCGTGTGTTGTGTATTCAGGACGACGTCGCCGACCACACGCTGCAAATGCTGCGCGGTGCGATGGCGGAATGCCGGATGGGCAATCCGGAGCGCTTGTCTACCGACATCGGGCCGGTGATCGACGCCGAAGCCAAAGCCGGTATCGAAAAACACATCGATGCGATGCGCACCAAAGGCCGCACCGTGTATCAGGCTGCGCAGGAATTTACGGCTGACCAGCAGGAATGGAGCCGCGGTACCTTTGTTAAACCGACGCTGATCGAGCTGGAAAGCTTCGATGAGATGAAGAAAGAAATCTTCGGGCCGGTGCTGCACGTGGTGCGTTATGCCCGACAGGATCTGGATAAGCTGATCGGTCAGATTAATGCCGCCGGTTATGGCCTGACGCTGGGTATTCATACCCGCATCGACGAAACCATTCATCGCGTTACGCAGCAGGCACACGTCGGCAATATGTACGTGAACCGCAATATGGTGGGTGCTGTCGTGGGTGTGCAACCTTTTGGCGGCGAAGGCTTGTCCGGCACCGGTCCGAAAGCCGGTGGCCCGCTGTATCTTTATCGTCTGCTGAGCAGCCGTCCGCAAGACGCCGTCCAGCAAACCCTGTTACGTCAGGATCGCGAACTGCCGCTCGATACCTCCGTGCGCGAAGCCTTGCTGGCACCGCACCGGGCGCTGCAACAATGGGCAACGGAGCAGAAACACCGTGAGGAGTTTGTCGCAGTTTGCGAACGTTTCGCCCAAACCAGTCAGGGCGGCACCTTGCGCACACTGCCGGGACCAACCGGCGAGCGTAACACTTACGCACTGTTACCGCGTGAGCGCGTTCTGGCACTGGCGGATAATCAGGAAGATGCCCTGACCCAGCTTGCCGCTGTCACCGCGACAGGTTGCCGCATTCTCTGGCCGGAAGCGCCATTGCAACGTGATTTGTTCAACATCCTGCCAAAAGCGGTGCAGGCGCGAGTCGATTTCGCCAAAGACTGGCAGAACGATGCGCAGGTATTTGATGCAGTGATTTATCACGGTGATGCGGATCAGTTGCGCGAACTTTGTCAGACCATTGCGCAGCGTCCGGGCGCCATTATATCGGTACAGGGCTTTGCACGCGGCGAGGATAATATTCTGCTGGAACGCCTGTTGCATGAACGTTCACTGAGTGTGAATACGGCAGCCGCCGGGGGCAATGCGAGTCTGATGACGATCGGATAAAGCAGGGGTTGCAGGAGAGCCGCTGCAAGTGGGCGGCTTTTAAAAAGCCTGAAAAAATTTCCCGTTACATTAAGGGCTGAATCGAGAAAATTTCGGTTTCTCAATAACGGTTATCATGTGGCCTTTCGCGCCGAAACCGACCAGAGGGGAAAAGCTTTTCCCCTCTGAACTCCCCTCGCTTTTTCAAACAAGTGATCCGCACGCAAGCTATGTTTCAGGAAACACTGCGACAGGCTGGAAATCTT
>NZ_JYDF01000139.1:0-14462 GCF_003263525.1 Rahnella sp. NRRL B-41462
GTTGATAGCGGAACACGTACCGGTTACCGGTTACGGAGCTCGCCGGAAGGGGTATTAATGCTGGCATTCCAGATAGCAGTATTGTTGCTGTTCAGTCCGGCAAAGGTACCGGTGGCGGGGGTATTGGAATAAATCACCCAGTGGTGTCCGCCGACAGTTGAGGCGGTAACGGCATGACTGCCCGCGTTGTTAATAAAGGCACCCGTGGCGGATAACACCACATCAGACCCGCTGACATGCTCGCCCAATGCGATGGTCAAATCCCCTGCGACGCTCACGTTGCTGTTGCCGACCGCGCTCAGGGATTGGTCAAAAATGAAACTCCCGGCCCGGGTGAATTGCACATTACCGGTGGCGTTCAGACCACTGGCATCGAGGGTAAACAGCTTGTGGGCGCTGTCTGCGTTGCCGCTGGCCGCGTTCAAATCTGTCAGCAGCGAGGACAGAGAGTTTTCATTGCCCGTCAGTACCAGCGTGTCAGCCGTCAGATTGATGTTACTGGTCGTCCCCGTCACACCCTGCGTGAAGGTATTAGCCAGATTGCCGCCGCTTTGCGCGTAGGTGAACACATCAGTGTTCGCCAGGGTGCCGGGCGCGAGCAGGCTGTAGTAGTAACCCCCGGCGCCGATGGAGGAGGTACCGACCACCAGGCCGTTAATCACGGTGGAGACCTGGCCAGCCGCATCGCTGTTTTGAGCGAAGCCGGAAATGGCTTGCGGTGTGCCGTTCGGATATTGGGATTTCAAATAGGGGTAAAGACCGCTGGCTGTGCCCCAAACGGTATTATCGAAATAAGAAGGTAATACGCCCTGTAACTGTGCGAGGGTTAAACCGGTGACCCCGGAAGTGACGCCGCCGCCAATCCCGACAGTGTTGCCACTGGTGACGCTATTCCAGTAAACGTTTGTCACCGTGCTATTGGCTTGATTGTAGCCAATAGCACCGCCAGCGTTACTGCCCGTCGCCCCCCGCACCTGACCGGTGGAATAACTGGAGAAAATAGCGCTGTCGTTATAGCCTGCGACCCCGCCCACATTATAGTCAGCCTGGACATTGCCGAAATTGTAGCTATTGGCGAGGGAGCTGGCAGTATCGTTAAGGCCAACAATACCGCCAACAAAACTGTTGCCCGATATGTTGCCCGTATTGTAGCTGTCAGAAATCGACCCCCGGTAGCTGTTGCCTGCTACCCCGCCAACACGTGTATTGCCCGACACGTTGCCGGTGCTATAGCTGTTAGTGATAGTGGCGCTTTCGTTAGCGCCCACGACCCCGCCAACGTAGTCACCATTACCGCCATTTACGTTGCTGGAGCTGTGGCTGTTTGTCACCAGGGCACTGCCGTTATAGCCCGTTATTCCCCCTGTCCAGCGGGTGCCCGTTACCGTGCCCGTGCTATAGCTGTTTGCAATCGTCGAGTTATTTCCATTAAAGCCGGCGATCCCCCCGACCATTATGCCGGAGGATGACGTTGACACCGTGCCGCTGAAATAGCTGTTTAATACAGAGGAGGAACTCTGGTTCATAGAGACGATACCGCCGACGTAAGATCCGCCGCTGATAGCGCCATTAACTACACCCAGATCCCGAACCGTTGCCCCCTGATTGTCGCCAAACAGCCCCGTGTAGTTTGCGTCCGGAGCCGTGATGGTCAGATTCGATAGGGTATGACCCAGGCCTTCAAAGGTGCCGGAGAAGGGCGAATCATAATCATAATTGCTCCCCACGAGTGCGTTCGTATATATGACGCCACTGGCATCCTGATTACGGGCCAGGGCGTAATGCCCTGCCAGTCCGCCTGCCGCTGTCTGGTCTGTAATTGCGCCAGACGAAGCCGGATCCCCGTCGATTCCGTCGATGTCGGCCATGCTGTAAACCAGCGTGTAAGCCGAACCGTTGATGTTCAAACGCTGCCCGCTGCCTTCCGGTGCCGTGAAACTGGCCGAGACGCCTTTGGCAAACGTGAGATCACCGCTGCCACTGCTGGTACCGTTGCTGTTGTTATTTGTCACCAGCACCAGGCCACCTGCACCGGTGACGGAGACATTGGCATTGATCGCAATAGAGTGGAACGAGTCCAGCGTCAGGGTGTTTGGTGAACTCCAGCTCAGGGCTGAATTAACGGAAATATCACCGAGGCCTGTTGCCGTGGAGGTGAGGGTGCCGGTAGTTTGCAGGGTGACGTCGGTGTTCAGGAGAGCGGCGTTGATCGTGGCCGCTGAAGCGTCATCAACGTTCAGGTCTTCAGGATCCACCCGCCAGTTACCCGTTTTGCCTTTGGTTGCCGAGGTGTTCACCTGGATGCCAGTGAAGTCAACGTGATGGCCGGAGGTTTCTACGGATCCTCCGTCACCGCTTTGCGTGCCGCCCCTGGCTGAGAAATTGCCCTTGGCCACGGTCGTTCCGTTGGACCAGACGACTATGTTGCCGCCTTTTCCCGTGGTTCCGGCGTCAGCCTTGAGGCTGCTGCCCGCATCCACGCTGACACCTTGTGCGTTAGCCAGGGGGCCTTTGCCTTGAGCGTCGCCGCCGATCTTGATGCTGCCGCCACCGCGGGCACCTGAGACATTCAGAGTGGCGGATGTGAGCGCAATGTTCTGGCCGGTGATTTGAATCGCGCCGCCCGTGCCGTGGGGTGAAGAGGCATCCAGGGTACCGGCGACGCGCACCAGACCGCTGTCACTGCCACCGAGGGAAATCTTACCGTTCTTGTTCTGCAAGCCTCGCGCTTCAATCACACCGGTGTTGTTGACCACCGTCCTGAGCAGCGCATTGCTGGCCGCCGCGGTCATAATGACCTGGCCACCGTCGGCCTGAATCAACTGGCGGTTTTCCACCAAGGCATTTCTGGTCGCTTCATCGACCTGGACGTTAAGCAAGCCATCACCTGCGAAGTCCAGCGTCACCGCATTGCCGGCGGCCAATGCGACGGTACCCTGTTTCGCAACAATCACGCCCTGGTTGCTGACGGTGCCGCCGAGTAACACCACGGCTCCCCCGTCGGCAGCGTTAATCGTGCCCTGGTTGATGACGCTGGCGTTGCTGCCATCCCCCCTGAACCTGTACTTGCCGTTAGCAAAATCCTGGTTCGAGATATTGAGTGTCGAAGCCACCAACCCGCCGACACTGACGGAGGCGCCCTGACCAAACAGCACGCCATTGGGGTTGATTAAGAACACCCGGCCATTGGCGTTGAGTTGGCCCATGATCTTCGAGCCGTCAGCACCGATCACCCGGTTCAGGGCAACCGAATCAGCGCCGGGCTGAACAAAGGTCACTTTGTTGTCTTTGCCAATATTAAAACTCTGCCAGTCAATTGCCATTTTTTGGCCGGACTGGTTGATCGTCAGTTGATGATCGGCCGCCGCGCCAATCTGGCCGCTGCCGAGAACGACATTACCGCCAGTGGGCAAATCTGCGGCCATGCTGATAACAGGCATGAATGAAACAATGAATGAGATAAGGGCAATGGCAAACGGTGGCGGCGTGATCGCGCCGTTGAATGGGGTTGAATGATCATCGACCTGAATCGCACGGACGTCACTGCGTTTTCCACGGCGAGTGGTCAGCTCACTGACGACCACAAAAGCATTACGGCTGTGGTTCCAGATCACGCTGAAGATGCAATTCATATGTACGCCTTTCATAAGGGGGGGAGGAAAGCATGTTGACTAAACTGTATTAGCGGCAGGGGGCGTGCTATCGCTGGCGCACATTGGAATGAGAGGCGGTGTTGCCGCCTGTATCAGAAATATCGGCAGGGATGAGGAGAATCTTTATCAATAGAAATGTTTAATATGATATTTGCGTGTTGCGTCAAAGGGAGAGACATCAGGCGGCTAAACCCCTTGCAAACTTACCTCAATGGGGATTCATGGCGATAATGTGATCACTATTTTTCATTTCCCAGCTATTAATGACTTGGTTAAAGTAGAAGCGACTATTTTCCCCCTGAATAATTCATGAGAATTAATGATGCAAGAACTCGATACGATCGTAAATTTCGCGGCGAATCCGATATTGGATACGAATTTTCTTTCTCAGTGTAAACAGACGCTGAATGAAAAGGGCGCCCTGGTCTTGCATGACTTTCTTAATCCTGCTGCGCTGAAAGCGATTAAGCTTGAGGGGGATGAAAATCGCCATCTGGCCTATTACACCAGCAATAATCATAATGTTTATCTATTGAAACCTGATGCCGGGCTGCCAGATTCGCATCCAAGAAATCGGCAGATTGTTTCCTCAAAGGGCTGTATTACCGATGAAGAGATCCCGCAGGATTCGGCACTGCGCGCACTGTATAACGCGCCAGTGTTTCGTGCGTTTCTTTGCGCGGTGCTGGGTGAGGCGCAACTGTATCCTTACGCTGATAAACTCTCTTCAATCAACCTGCATTACGCCAGCGAAGGCCAGGAGCTGGGCTGGCATTTCGATAACTCCTCTTTTGCCATCACCCTGCTGATTCAAAAACCTCAGGCTGGCGGTGTATTTGAATACGTTGAGAACTTACGCGACGCTGATGCTGGCGACATGAATTTTGATGGCGTGGAAAAATTACTGGATAAGCAAACTGAGCCGAAAAAACTCGGCATTGAGGCAGGCGATTTGGTGCTGTTCCGCGGCCGGAATGCGATTCATCGTGTGACTCCAACGGAGGGGGAGACCACGCGCATGCTGGTGGTTTTGGCTTACAATTCTCAGCCTGATATTTCGTTGTCTGAGTCTGCCAGAATGACCTTCTACGGGCGGATTTAACGGCCTGCGATTCTGATTCAACACAAAGCGAATCAGCACTGCGTTTATCATCGGCTAGTGTTCGCGGCTGAACGTTGCCGCGTGCGAAGCTGAACAACTTGCAGCTATCGATTGAACTCACCCTGTCAGGGGGATTTTCGTCAGTGCAAAATAATGCCTGGGGCTGGCAGACGATCTGTTGTCAGCTAAAACCGTTTTGATGCGCATTCAGAGATGATTGTTAATTTTTCTAATGGAAAAATTTTTTCTGAAATCTTCAGCTACTCTACGGGGGTTTTTTTAGTCCGTTTGGAGGTTTTATGGAGATTTTGAATCCCGTTTTTGAAGAAGCGTGCAGGATGGTAGGTGAATGTTGCTTTATGCTTGCTCAGAATGGGGAAGAGATAAGTCGCTCTAGAATTGCCAGTCGTTTAGAGCGTGTTCAACAATCAGCTGTGACAATAACAGGTAAGCCTAATGATGCATTGTGTCAGGCGATAGAAGGTCTTAGAGAGTAGTGGGTTACACGCACCAAAGCCCGGTCCGCTAGCCGGGGTGAAATGAGCAGAACATCACAGCCCTGAGCGCAACAGTACACATGCTGTCAGGGGAAAGGGATTTAGCAAACCGGCCAGCGCATTCAACCACGAGGCCTCTGGCCGGTTGCTGTCATGACAGTGAAAATATAATTTTGGCTGTTTCAGGTGTCAAGAATGCTTCGCACTTCACCGGGCAGGGTAAACCTGTCGTCTCATCAGCTTCAGAAGTCCAGCTCAAGTGCAAAACACAGATAGGACATCAACGGCGCACAATGTCTGAACTGCTCTGCGCAAAAATCAATAACATCTGGCTTGCACAGATCCTCAAAGGCGATGTTTTTAATCGCGATAAAATCTTTGCGTTTTAATTCAGCTAACAGCGGGTGGTTTTTGTCGTAGCCTCTTGGCGGACGACTCAGACTGTCGCCATCCATCACAAACCCGTTATCGTGCAATGTCTTGAGCGCTTTCTGATAGGCATTCGGGTTCTCATCAATACAGGCGCGAATCGCGTTTAACGCTTTTGATTCCGGGTGCCAGATCCCTGCCGCAATAAAACAACCGTCTTCGGCGATGTGCAGATAGAGGCCGGGTGCGTGCACATCTTTGCCCTGGAAATGACGAAACTGAATGCCGACATTGGTTTTATACGGCGTTTTATCTTTGCTGAACCGGCTGTCGCGCTGCGGGCGCATCAGGCTGCCCCCCACTTTTTTCGCGACAGCAGTCAGTCTCGGGGAAATGGCAATAATCTCTGGCTGCATTTGCTCGATAAAGCGCAGCGCGGGCGTTCTCAGCGTATTCTCGTATTCGTCCTGATTAGCCTTAAACCAGTCCCGGGTGTTGTTTTGCGCGAGTTTATTCAGAAATTGCAGACCGGCTGCGCTAAAAATTGTCCCTGCCGCAACCGGCGTTTTAGGTGTCTGAGTCGTCATTATCGATAAGCCTTTATCACTGCCAATGGGGAATCAGGGTAAATCCTGACGCCAGACACGACTCAGTGCAAACTGAAAAGTAAAAAATTTTCCGGATTAAAGGATGTGGGGAGAGTGGGTGCTTTAAAGCCCGCCAGAACAGTGCGGCGGGCCTTTTCATGTCTGATACCTGTCAGTTAATCGCGGCAGGACTCACTTTTCCCGCTTTCCCTAAGCTGTCATTCGCCCGTTCACTCAGCTCAAACAATACGGGTAATAAATGCGCGGTCGCCTTGAGATAGGCGCTGACCTGCGGGATACCTTCCGGCGGTAATATCTCACCATTCTCCAGCCCTTCGCTCAGGCACAGCAGGCCGTGGCACAATCCTTCGGCAGAGTCCGATGCCAGCGCGCTGAGATCGTAAAGCTGAGCATCTTCGAAATGGCTGAAATCCAGCTCGGCGATCAGTGAGCGGAAGACGGTAATTGAGTTTTCAGAGAAAGCAGTTTCGGTGTTCGTCATGATAGAAATCTCGTGTAAGAAAGTTAAAGACGACCACCTGAGACGCTAAACTCGGGTGGCAGCTCAGACAGGGTTAGCGTACCGGCTTACACGAATCCGATGCTTCTTGCGAAGCCCCTGCCTGAGCCACCATTATTTGGGGTGAATCAAAGCGCACGAAATTATCACATAATTTCGCCGTGTAAGTATCGGAACGCTAATTCCGGCTGCGGATTTTGCCGCAGCGGGGAGACTTTATTCCTGCTGCCGAAGCAAAGAAACAGGCTGGATGCATTTACAGGGAGTTGTATTCAGATTTGGAAGATATCTCGCAACGATCGGTTCTGCCTGACTTTTATTCCCCTGCACCATATCGCCGCCATCTTCTCCCCAGTGATCCCGATCACAGAAAGTCCGGTGCAGCACGATTGTGTATATATGTGCCTTTCCTGCTCTCACCCCACAGGGCACTTGTGCTTATCGTAATGGCTGAATGATTTTTTTCTGATGTCCGTTGCTGTATTCCCCCTTTCCGGAGAAAAAAATGTCGTCATCTGATGTGGTTAAACTGACTGAAAGTTCGCTCAAAAACACCAAAGTGATGAACCTGTTTGTGTCTTTTGCGGCGGCGATGGCGGGGCTGTTATTCGGTCTCGATATTGGTGTGATTTCTGGTGCGCTTCCCTTTATTACTGAGCATTTTGTGCTGAGCAGCCGCCAGCAGGAATGGGTTGTCAGCATCATGATGCTCGGCGCAGCGTTCGGTGCGCTGGCCAATGGCTGGCTCTCTTTCCGGCTGGGACGCAAATACAGCCTGATGGCGGCAGCGCTGTTGTTTATTCTCGGTTCTCTCGGCTCCGCCTTCGCTTCCAGCATTGAAATCCTGATGGTGTCGCGCCTGATCCTCGGTTTTGCTGTCGGCATTGCGTCCTACACCGCACCGCTGTATCTGTCTGAAATGGCGTCAGAAACCATTCGCGGCAAGATGATTGCCATGTATCAGCTGATGGTGACGATCGGCATTTTGCTGGCTTTCCTTTCTGATACCGCATTCAGCAGCAGCGGTGACTGGCGCGCAATGCTGGGCGTGCTGGCGATTCCGGCGTTTGTGCTGATGATTGCGGTGTGTTTTTTACCAAACAGCCCGCGCTGGCTGGCCGCCAAAGGGCAGCATATTGAGGCCGAGCGTGTGCTGAGAATGCTGCGCGATACCTCGGAAAAGGCCCGCCAGGAACTGAATGAAATCCGTGAAAGCCTGAAACTGAAACAGGGCGGATGGGAATTATTTAAAGCCAACAGTAATGTGCGCCGGGCTGTCGGCTTAGGCATGTTGTTGCAGGCGATGCAGCAGTTTACCGGCATGAATATCATCATGTATTACGCGCCGAAGATTTTTAATCTGGCGGGATTTACCAGTACACGCCAGCAGATGATCGCCACGATTATTGTCGGTCTGACGTTTGTGCTCGCGACGTTTATTGCTATCGGCATGGTTGATAAAGCGGGACGTAAACCGGCACTGAAAATTGGCTTTAGCGTGATTGCGCTCGGCACGCTGGTGCTGGGATATTGTCTTCAGCAATTCAATCAGGGCACGGCCGGTGCCGCACTTTCCTGGCTGTCGGTCGGTATGACCATGATGTGTATTGCCGGTTACGCCATGAGTGCGGCGCCGGTGGTATGGATCCTGTGTTCTGAAATTCAGCCGCTGAAAAGCCGTGACTTTGGTATCACCTGTTCGACCACCACCAACTGGATTTCGAACATGATTATCGGCGCTACTTTCCTGACGCTGATGGACAATATCGGTGCAGCAGGGACATTCTGGCTGTACACCGCGCTGAACGTGATGTTCGTGGTGATCACTTTCATCCTGATACCGGAAACGAAAAACGTCACGCTGGAGCAAATAGAAAGAAACCTTATGTCCGGAAAAAAACTGCGCGATATCGGGCAGTAAACACGCCGGTGATTCATTGTGGATGTGAACAATATCAGGGAACAGTTGATGCGCGACTTACTCAAAATGACCAGCGGGCTGGATTACCATATTAATGATAACGAATTACGTGAAATTCGTTATCAGACCCGCGATAAAGTGGATGGATTTAATGCGCTGAGCGCCCGTCAGACGGCGGAGAAAGACGCCCTGATCAGGGAAATATTTGGGGAAGTGGGCAGCAATGTCCATTTTGAAAAAGGCATGCGCATTGATTACGGCATAAATACCCGAATCGGCAATAATGTTTTCATCAATTTTAATTTTGTGTTACTTGATTGCGCGCCGGTCACAATAGGGAATAACGTTTTTATCGGCCCTGATGTGCAAATTTATACCGCACAGCATCCGCTGGATATTGATTTACGTCGTGAACATATTGGCAGCGCCCGGCCAGTCACTATTGGCAACGATGTCTGGATTGGCGGTGGATGCGTGATTTTGCCCGGCGTGACCCTTGGCGATGGTTGCACGATTGGCGCCGGAAGTGTGGTCACGCGACCGGTGCCAGCGGGCGTGGTTGCCTGTGGAAACCCCTGCAAGGTGGTGCGGAAACTGACGTAATGTTTACCTGACCGTCTCTCCGACATAAAAAAGCCCGCTCTGAGGCGGGCTGCAAATGCAAAAAATACAATATTTCTTAAAGTGCGAACAGAATGAGACAAAATTTAAATAAAATCAATTAATTATCTTCCTGAAATAAGTGTCCGTTTTTTAGAGATGATTGTGATCAAATCGTGATCTTTATTGTTATTTTTATATCGCTGTCCTGCCGCGCGTGCTGACTTATGAATTTATCTCATAGCTCCTTTCATATTTTGCCCTCTGGTCGTCATAAACGAACGGCGCTATTGTTTATGACATGACGAACTTTCCAGCAGCAGTCCCCCAGGTGGAGAATGAAATGACTGATAAAATGAAAATTACCAAAAGTGGTTCTGTCCCTTCACAAAACGGCCCGGAAAATTACTTCACCGGCAAGGTGCGTATCGACTCGCCGTTCAGCGGCACTGCCTCTGCCCGTGTCGGTGGCGCGATCGTGACCTTTGAACCGGGTGCGCGTACCGCCTGGCACACACATCCGCTGGGTCAGACGTTGATCATCACACAAGGCCGTGGCTGGTTGCAGCAGGAGGGCGGCGAAATTCGTGAAATGAATGTGGGCGATATCGTGTGGATCCCGGAAGGGGTGAAACACTGGCACGGCGCGACCCCGGAGAATGCCATGACGCACATCGCGATTGCCGAGTCCCTGAACGGCAGTCCGGTTGAGTGGATGGAAAAGGTGACGGACGCGCAGTACAGTAAGTAATCATCTGTCCCGGTGGAATTTATATAACCTTTGCTCAAAAGGGCGGCGTAAAAGCCGCCTTTTTTGTGGCAATATATTGTGACTGCATAAAATCGATACAGTTATTTCTGTATTTCCGAATTTTTATCCTAAATTCTCTGGTTAACCATTAACCTGTCTTATTTAACGCTAAAAACCCCCGTTGTTCGGCGCATTAAAATTATCGCTTTCAGTAGCTCTGAGATAAGTAACTCGACTAATATAAATAGAAATCAACTCAAGAGCCGTTTCCCGTATGCCATATTATTCTCCAGGTGAAAGTCTCGTCCGTGAGCGCTCAGAGCGCTTCTTACGGCGAATGTACTTAATGCGGATACTTGGCACTTTTCTCTGCTTTTTTCCTGTGTTTTCTGTCCTTCTTGAACGCAATGCTTCCTGGATCGCCATCAGCCTGCTGGCGCTGAATGCCTTTGTCTGGCCGCATGTCGCTATGCTGATTTCACAACGCTCAAATCACCCTAATCAGGCGGAATTCCGAAATCTGGCATTTGATGCCATCGCGGGGGGAGCCTGGGTTGCGCTGATGGGCGTTTGTCCGCTGCCGTCGGCCATTATTACGGCTATTCTCATCGCTGACCGTTTTTCTGCCGGTGGCTGGCAGTTGCTGCGCCGCGCTGCGCTGTTTTATTGCGCCGGTTTTATTGTCTGCTGGCTGTTGTCGGGAATGACGTTTTATTTCACCGTCACTGACCGGACGTTGTGGCTGACGTTGCCGCTTTCCACGATTTATATTATTGCTTTCAGTGCAGCGAATTATTCCATTTCCAGAAAGCTGCGGGATAAACAACACGAGCTGGAAAAGGCCGCCCTGATGGATCCTTTTCTCGGTTTGCCTAACAGGCGGTTACTCGACCGGCGCCTGATGCTGGAGTTTGAACGCGCAAAACATGATTTATCCTGCCTGATGGTGCTGGGTGTTGATGACCTGAAAATGGTAAATGATTTGTTCGGGCGCGAAGCGGGGGATTATGTGTTGCGCTCGGTGTCAGCGATTTTACGGCAGGAAACCGGGCAAAATGATTTCCCGGCTATTCTGGGGGGCGATGAATTTGTGGTGATCCTGCCGGGGGTTTCTGAAGAAGAAGCGTATGCCGTGGGTTACCGGTTATTACTGAAAACCTCAGAAATCCGCTTATCGCAGGATTCCGGTTTCCAGTGTTCGCTGAGTATCGGCGTGGCGACATCCCGCAATCATGAAGATTATAACCAGTGGCTGGCGGCTGCCGAACGGGCATTGGTGAATGTGAAACAAAATGGCAAAAACAGTATTGGCAGCGTGAGCAGGACAGATACTTCTGCTCAGCTACACTGAATAACGTTAACGTTTTCCGGGATGAGTAATGAAAAATATCACCATAATGTGGGTCGCTGCGGCCGTCGCCGCAGGTTTGCTGGCAGGCTGTTCATCTATTGATAAACCGGTTGGCGATGCGACTTATCGCCCGGCCAATTTTGACCCGTCGTTTACGCAGGGCGAAGCAAGTTATACGACATCCGTGTTTTCAATCCTTGAGCGGCAGCGTCGCGCGGATACCTACAAAAAAGATCTTCGATTTTTGTAGCGGCAAATTCCAGACGCTGGGTGAAAGCAACGACGGCGAGAAGGTACACATAAGATTTGCCTGTCTGCCTAAAAATATTGCGCAGACGCAAAGTCCGTACTCGATGCAGCAGAAGTCGCCTTCGCTGTACTAAAATTGACTATTGGCAATGTTATCCGGAGATTTTATGAGCAAGGAAAGACCTGATTTTATCCGACACTGGACCGAGCTTGAAGGTCCAGACGACGGCAATTATCCCGGCGATGATGAACTGATGTCGATTGGCGCACCGCTCGGCAGAGCGCTTGGCCTGACGAAAATTGGTATTCATCACGAACGTTTATTACCGGGTCGTCGTACCTGTTACGCCCACGCGGAAAGTGCGGAAGATGAATTTGTGTACGTGCTGGAAGGGTATCCTGACGCGTGGATTAACGGCCATCTGCATCCGCTGAAACCGGGCGATGCCGTGGCCTTTCCGCACGGCACCGGTATCTGTCACACCTTCATTAATAACAGCGATGAGGAAGTGCGGCTGCTGGTGGTGGGGGAGGCAAATAAGCCGGAAAACCGGATTTATTACCCTCTGAATCAGGAATACGAAGCGACGCGCAAAGACCGCTGGGTGGATGTACCTGAGCAACAATTTGGTGATCACGACGGCATTTCGGATCAGCGACGTGAACAAAAGAAAAAGCCGGTCAGTTGAATGCCGGCTTTTCTATGGCTGACGTGCGTGTAAACCCATTTATTGAATGGAAAGCGACTGCCAGCGTTGCTGACAATACGGCATCATTCGGTGAATTTTCAGGCTCTGTGCCTGATGACGGTTCAGTGAATAGCCCTCCGGCGTAATCTCTAAGGTATCGCCGGTTTGCAGCTTAAAATCATTGTCTACGGACAAAATCAGCTTCAGGTTTTTAAAAGCCTGGATACAGATATATTTCAGTCCGGTCTGCGGGATATTCAGGATGTCGATGATCTTCCATTCCATACATTCACTCCTTTTCTGTGGCTGCCTGATTTTCGTTTCCCTTTTCTACCTCAAATCCCTGTCATTTTTTGTCATGACAAAGTAATGATTTCTTTATAGGCGTTCCTGTTATTTCATTGCTTGAAGTGACTCACAAAAAAGGATTGCCGAAACCATGCAGATCGCAGAATGGATTATTTAAGGACAATCCTGCATTTTTCGGAAGGTTATTCAGAACGTAAAAGGAAACTAAAAGACTTGAAATCACCGCCATAAAACGGGTATTTCTGGATGCTTTCTACTTTTCTTTTATTTTTCAGGGGCAGGATGAGATGAATTATTGGGTAAAGGGTTTTCTGGGCACCTTATTCGCGTTGAGCACATTTTCTGCACTGGCAGAAAACTGTATCGAAACCCGCGGGGCAATTGATATGGGATCCGGTACCACCAAAATTCAGGTGGCGCAGGTTGATATTTGCCGACATCTGCCGGGAAAAGTGCTGTATGAAGACCAAAAACCGCTGGGCTTTAATGAGGATTTGGGCAAATCCGGCAACAACCAGATCAGCGAGGCCATGCAACAACAGGGCGTGACGGCGCTGAAACAGATGGTCGATAAAGCCCGCAGCTTTCATCCGCAGCGCATTACAGGCGTTGCCACCGCAGTGTTTCGTTCAGCGGCTAACGGTCAGCAGGTCATTGACCGTTTCAACCAGCAGACACAAATCCAGCTTCGTGTGATTTCTCAGGAGCAGGAGGCGGAGCTGGGTTTCCTGTCGGCGAAGGCGGCGCTGCATGACAACACCATCAACAATCAGGATCTGCTGGTCTGGGATATCGGCGGCGGCTCGATGCAAATGACCGCCATCCGCGAACAAAACGGTCAGCCAGTGACGGATATATATCAGGGCAAACTGGCATCGGTAACCCTGAAAGAATTCATTATCAGCGTGCTTAAAAATCAGGAACTGGATAAAGCCGCCTCGCCGAACCCGATTGGATCGCTGCGCAATACGGTGCTGCGTTACGTGAATTTCTACGCGAGGACCCACGTCAGTCCTCAAATCAAACAGGATGCGCAAACCCGCCGGGTGATTGGTATCGGCGGCGTTCATGGTTTTTCGCTGAAAGACCAGATCCATCCGGCGAACAATACTTACAGTCTGGCTGATGTAGAACGCGTGTCGAAAAATCAGGTATGGAAAGGGGACAGTGAACTTACCGGTGAATACCGCGCGACCGATGTCAGCAATTTACTGCTGGTGGAGGGCTTTATGCAGGCGCTGAATATCTCACAGGTGACGATTGTCAAAGCCAGCCTGATCCAGGGCATCCTGGTGCAATAAATTCCTGAAGCGATAAGCGACACTTTTTATCTTGAGAGTAAAAGTTATCGCTGAGAGTAAAAGCGTTGATGTAAAAGCATTCAAAATGGCTGTATTGACTGAAGGAGCAGAATGACATGACAACTGACTCAGGCACTCCCCCGCAGGATGATTTCATCTGGCTCGAAGGTTTACGCAACGAAAAAGCCCTTGAATGGGCGCGTGAGCAAAATGCCATCACGCTGGCAGCGTTTACGCAGGGTCACGATTTCGAGCCGCTGCGGGAGAAAGTGCTGGAAGGCCTGAATTCGCCGGATCAAATCCCCGGCGTGTGGAAATGTGGCAACGACTGGTACAACTTCTGGCAGGACGCGAAGAACCCGAAAGGCATTTTGCGCAAGACCACGCTTGATGAATTCCGTAAAGCCGAACCGCAATGGCACACCGTACTGGATATCGATGCGCTGGGTAAAGCCGAAGGGAAGGAGTGGGTGTTTCACGGTTTCTGGAATTTAAAACCGGATTTCGGGCGTGCGTTGTTAGTGCTGTCGCCGGATGGCGGTGATGCCTCTGAAGTGCGTGAG